>CAVECM010000008.1:0-51594 GCA_963614095.1 Bacteroidaceae bacterium | reverse complement strand
CGTTTCAATAAACACTACACTGCAGCAACGCTGCACGGCGCCCCACGGCGCCATATACATCCAAGTGTTTATTATAACACATCTGTCTCTTCCCTCATATGTTTTATATGTGTTTTTTCTGCCTCCTCTATTCATGACAGAATAAGCTTTTATTCCTTATCAGGCAGTGATTATGCAAAAAAAACGCATTTTTTGTGTGCTGCAAACGAAAACTCGGGGTTTTTTTATGAAATTCGTTAAAAATATAATTATATAAATACTCGCTTATCCCTTTACATATAGGTACTAACGGTAGTATAATCGTTGGTAAAGCATGGTTTGAGCAGTTTTACACTCAATGAACAGCTCATGCATATTCCAAGTATAATTATACAAAAAATTAAAAATATAATAAATACAACAAAAATTCAGGAGGTCACATTTATTATGAAAAGAAAACCCAATATTGCAGTCGTGGGAGCTACAGGCGTAGTCGGATCCACATTTTTAAAAGTTCTGGAGGAAAGAGATTTTCCTTTCGAGAACATCTACATGATGGCATCTGCTAAATCAGCAGGCAAAAAGCTGACCTTCAAGGGAAAAGAATATACGGTAGAAGAGCTTACAGAACATTCGTTCGACAAGCCTATAGACATCGCTCTTTTCTCAGCCGGCGGCTCAACAAGTGAAAAATTCGCACCTATCGCAGCATCAAAGGGCGTTACCGTTGTAGACAACAGCAGTCAGTGGAGAATGGACAAGGAAGTTCCTCTCGTAGTTCCTGAAGTAAATCCTCAGGACATCAAATGGAACAAGGGCATCATCGCAAACCCTAACTGCTCGACTATCCAGGCCATGGTAGCTCTGAAGCCTCTGCAGGATAAATACGGCATCAAGAGAGTCGTTTATTCGACTTATCAGGCTGTTTCCGGTTCAGGCGTAAAGGGCATAAACGACCTTAAGAACGGACTTGCAGGCAAGGAAGACGAGCTTCAGGCTTATGCACATCCGATTGCAGGAAACTGCCTGCCTCATATCGACGTCTTCACAGACAACGGATATACAAAAGAAGAAATGAAAATGATCAACGAGACTCACAAGATTCTCGGCGACGACAATATCAGAGTAACAGCTACAACAGTCCGTGTACCGGTATTCGATTCACACAGTGAATCCATCAACATCGAACTTGAAAAACCGTTTGAGCTTGATGACATATTTGAACTGTTCAAGAATTCACCGGGAATCATAGTGCAGGACGATGTCGAGCACAATGTTTACCCTCTCGCAAGAGATGCCGCAGGTACAGATGAGGTTTACATCGGCAGAATCAGAAGAGACTTCTCGGTTGACAACGGCCTTAACATCTGGGTTGTTGCAGATAATATCCGAAAGGGCGCTGCAACAAATGCAATTCAGATTGCAGAACAGCTTCTTAAGGATATGGACGACTAATCATCCGGTTATTGCCTGAAAGAATGAACATAAAATAAATAACGGACTGCCCGGCGGATAATATTATCAGTTCCCGACCGGCGGTCCGTTTTTTAATACAGTCCGTTTCTTAATGCCGATTGCTTCCCGGTCCGTCATCCGGCGTATCTGACAGGCAGCTGAAATCTGCAGATACCGGCAGACATCAAATGCATGCGGTTATATTCTGAACACTGCCTTGAACACTGTCCTGCCGTCAGCAGAACAGGCACTTATCTGACCTTTGTGATTCTCGGCAATATTTTTTGCTATCGCAAGACCCAGACCGAATCTGCCTTCACTTCTGTTTCTCGATTCATCCGCACGGTAAAACCTTTCGAAGATTTTATCCTCCTGACCCGCAGGTATCGCTTCACCGCTGTTTTCCACGGATAAAACCGCCCTGCCGTTCTGTCTTTTCAGACGCACATTAACCGTGCTCCCCGCGCAGGAATGCTTAACCGCATTATCGAGCAGTATTTCAGTGAGCTGTCTGATGCTGTTTTCATTCATCTGCATCATAATTCCCGGATCTATATCATAATCCAGATTTACCCCGCTTTCGAACGCTTTTCCCTCAAATGTCAGCACCGCAAGCTCTGCAGCCTTTGAAAAATCTCCTTCCTTCATCTCAATCCGGGCCGAATGTTCACTTGAAGCAAGCTTCAGAAGATCGATTATCAGATCATTCATTCTGTCAGCCTCTGAACGGATATTTCGGAGCCACCTGCTCTCAGACGAATCATCTTCAAGTGCCTCGCTGCTGGCGATTATCACAGAAAGCGGCGTCTTAAGCTCGTGTGATGCATCAGCTATGAAACGCTTCTGCTGTTCAAAGCTTTCTTTCACCGGTTTTATAATCCACATCGTAAGCAGTCCGGCCGCAGCTGCTATCAGCACCTCAAGCACAGCGAAAATCAGCGCGGATGTTTTCATTGAGCCGCGGAGTGCCGACTTTGCACCACTGTTGTCAGATATTGTCAGCGATGTGTCCTTTACATATGCATACGAATAGTCTTCAGTGTACAGGTTTCCGATATGTAAAGCCTCAGGCGTTCCGTCCGCAAGAATTTTTTCTGCAGCCTCGGCAATGTCTTCTTCCGAAAAGCTGCCGCTTGAATGGTTTATAATGTCCTTTATCCCATCGTTATCATCCAGTAAAACTGTATATATCTCAGAATCCATGAATTTTATGTTTTCATCCAGAGTCTGCCCGCTGCTGCGCATATTGCCTGACGAATCCTCCGGAGGATTTTCCGCTGCGGATTCCTGTGAATCGAATTGTATACTGTCCGGAGGCAGCTGTTCATCCTGTTTATCGGTATCGCTGCTGCCGTCAGATTCACCGGAACTGACATCCTCGCCGCGAGCCGCACCGGTTTTATCTGCATCGACACGTTCGCCGCTGTCTGCAGCAAGCTCCAGAGCGCTCTGCACAGAAGACTTCTGCTCTCGGTAATCCCAGATATTGAAAACAGCGATAAAGCTCAGAACGCTGACCGTCAGTATCACCGCTATGACAATAAAAACCTTGTTTCTCAGCCGATTCATCCTTCACCTCCGTTATTTTTCATGCCTGCCGCTTCCCGCCTCCATCCGGTACCCCAGACCGCGCGCCGCCTTTATATTTACCGAGGAGCCGACTGCCCTGAGCTTTTTCCTGAGAAATGACAGATACGCCTCGAGATTATTCGACTCAATCTCATTATCCATCCCCCATACTTTATTGTAAATCTGCTCTTTTGAAAGAATCTGTCCGGGATTGTTCATGAAGTATTCCATAAGCATTAATTCCTTGCGCACAAGCTCCACATCATTTCCCGTATCTGCACATCGCAGAACGGATTTTGACGTATCGAGCTGCAGGTCACCGAATTCAAGCCTGCTGCTGTCTTTGTATTCCGACGGGTCGCAAAGCTGCACATTGATTCTTGCGAGCAGTTCATCCATATGAAACGGTTTGGTAACATAATCGTTCGCGCCGTGCTCCAGTCCGTTGAGCTTGTCTTCAAGCATCGATCTTGCTGTCAGCATTATCACCTTGACTGCAAGCCGGGCATTTCTTATCGCTTTAAGTATTTCGAATCCGTTTTTCCCGGGCAGCATCACATCAATAATTATCAGATCGTATATTCCTGTCATCGCGTTGTAAAGCCCCTCGTCTCCGTCATAACACACGTCTGTTGTGAAATTTTCCTTTCTGAGTCTGGCGGCAATAACCTCCGCCAGATTTTTTTCATCCTCTATAATCAGAATTCTCATGATTCTCTCCTGACTGAAATACATGTATCATTACTGCGGTACCGCGCTTGTGATTATCCGCCGCGGCATCTCACTGCAAGTCACCCGCTGCAGCATCCCGCCGCACAGATTGCCCGCCATATGCATCTTGCTGTAAAGACCTGTAATCTGTATATGCCGAGGTCATGCTATCACATATGCTGCTCAAAATCAATTATCTCCGCTTTTTTTAATTTTCATTTAAGAAAACAATGGTATATTGTCTTATGCTGAAAGCTGCGGCTGAAGAAGTACCTGACAGATATGCAGATATACGCTCCCGCAGATTTCCGACAGACAGTATAAAATAATTTTTAATAATCCGAACAGGAAAGGAGCACGCAATGAAAAAAAACAAGATAACTGTATTCTTACTTTCATCAGTTCTTCTGATATCGGCATTTGCTTTTCCATTCAGCGGAGCTGCAGACTGCACATTTATAAGCAGTGCCGCTGAAACCGGCCAGCCGGGAGGCTCAGGCGGTCAGGGAGGACAGGCTGAACCTCCGGACGGACAGGGCGGAGGCGCCGGCGGTCCGGGGCAGTCTGCAGGAACTGCATCCTACTCCGCAGTAAAGGAAATCACCTCTGACGAAACGATTTCAAATGAAACATTCAGTTCAGAAAACGCAGATGAAAATGCTGTGCTTGTGAGCGGAAGCATTACTGCGAAGCTTTCAAAAGCAACAATATCGAAAACCGGCGATTCGGACGGAGGCGACACGAGCAATTTCTACGGAAACAACTCCGCGGTAACAGCAAAGGACGGTGCCTCACTGACACTCAGAAAAATGACAATAACAACCGACGCTGACGGTGCCAACGGAGTTTTCAGCTACGGAGGCTCTGCGACAACCAATAATTCTTCAGGCGACGGGACAACAGTAACAATAAAAAACTCGAAAATCACAACTACGGGAGATAATGCCGGCGGCATCATGACCACAGGCGGCGGCAGCATGACAGCATCGAATCTTACGATAAAGACATCCGGAAAATCAAGCGCGGCGATCAGAACAGACCGCGGCGGCGGCACGGTAAAAGTCACCGGAGGTACATATAAGACAACCGGTATCGGTTCGCCTGCAGTATATTCCACGGCTGCCATCAGTGTGAAAAATGCGAAACTCACATCCACGGCATCCGAGGGCGTTGTCATCGAGGGAAAAAACTCAGTTGCATTAAATAAGTGTACATTGAAGGACAGCAATACAGAACTGAACGGACAGTCGACGACCTACAAGAATATTTTCCTGTATCAGTCCATGAGCGGTGACGCTGCAGAGGGAAATTCAAAATTCACTGCTAAAAACAGTAAAATAACGACAACAAACGGCGACACATTTTACATTACAAACACATCAGCAGTCATAAAGCTGAAAAACAATACCATTAAAAACACTGACAGTGAAGGTAATTTTCTCCGGGCGCAGGCTGATTCCTGGGGCACTTCCGGTTCCAACGGCGGTGATGTCACTCTCGTGATGACTTCTCAGAAGGCATCCGGCAATATTGTGATAGACTCGATTTCAACACTGGATATGACAATGAAATCCGGTTCTTACTACAGGGGAACAATCAACGGAGACAACAGCGCCAAATCAATAAAGCTGACGCTTGACAAGAATTCAAAGATTAAGCTCACCGGTGACAGCTATGTCACAAGCCTCGAGGACGAGGATGCAGACTACAGCAACATCAACTTCAACGGCTATACACTGTATGTAAACGGTGAGGCAGTCAACTGACTTAAGAATAAGAGATTTAAAAGCCGGAGAATTTTTTCAGGCGCCACATTAAATCTTTTTCAGTCAGATATATTAAAACGACCGGGGCATATCGCTGCTCCGGCCGTTTTATATTGCGTGATTTTTTTCGTATGTACTTTTTTCAGATTCAGGCATCAGCTGTATCTGTTCTTAAATTCTTACGCTCTGATTTTCGCCCATATGAACTTCATCAGCTGTATCACAGGGATATTCAGGAATGCCAGCCCGTATACCGTCAGCAGCTGCGGCAGACCGAGCGACTGCACCTTGAATATGTGGTCGACACCCGGGAATGCTATCGCAAAGGTTATGAGAACTATTCCCAGGATAAATGCACCTATCAGAGACTTGTTGTTCCAGAACCTCTTTGTGAATATCACAGGCTTGTCAGCCTTGCAGTTGAATCCGTGGAAAAGTCTGCTGCTGCACAATGTACCGAAGGCCATCGTACTTCCCAGCAGTGCGCTTCCTCCGAGCTGCCCGGCTGTAAACCAGCCGTTGAGACCAATCAGGAATGCGATTACAGTCATTATGCAGATTGAAAGCCCTTCAAATCCTATTCTGATCAGAAAATCCTTTGTCAGTATCGATTCATCGGCAGGTCTCGGTTTTTCGTTCATGAGTTCTCTGCTGTGCGGTTCAAGTCCCAGCGCAATCGCAGGAAGACTGTCTGTAAGCAGGTTTATGAACAGCAGATGCACCGGAGCAAACGGAACCGGAAGTGCCAGTATCGAGGCATACATTACTGTCAGTATAGCACCGAAGTTTCCTGAAAGCAGGAACTGTATCGCATTTTTGATGTTCTTGTAAATATTTCTGCCGTTTTCCACCGCCTTAACGATAGTTGCAAAATTGTCATCTGCTAGCACCATTGCCGCGGCGTCCTTTGACACCTCACTGCCCGTTATGCCCATTGCAACGCCTATATCCGCCTGCTTGAGCGCAGGTGCATCATTTACACCATCGCCTGTCATGGCAACAATATTCCCTTTGTCCTGCCATGCGCGGACAATTCTTATCTTATGCTCCGGAGATACTCTCGCGTACACGGATATCTTTTTGACATAATTCTTAAGCTCCTCATCATCCATGCCGTCTATCGAGGAACCGTCACAGGCCTCGGATTCATCATGCAGTATACCGATTTTTTTCGCAATTGCTGCAGCTGTCACCTTGTGGTCGCCGGTTATCATCACAGGCTTTATTCCTGCATCTATACATTCCGCAACTGCTGCCGCTGATTCTTCTCTCGGAGGATCCATCATCGATATCAGACCGAGAAAGACCATGTTGTTTTCATCGGTTATATCAGGAGCTGCACCCTCTTCTGTTTCTTTATATGCAAAGGCCAGCACTCTCAGTCCGTTTTCGGAAAACTCGCGGTTGCATTTTTCTGTTGATTCTCTGTCACTTTGAGTAATTGCCCGTACACTATCATGCGTCTTTATCGCTGAAACCCGGTTAAGCAGCACATCCACGGCGCCCTTTGTCACCATTATATTCTTTTTTCCGCCGAACAATGCCGCGTTTGCGTCCGTCAGTGAATGACATGTTGACATGAGTTTTCTGTCGCTGTCAAACGGGATTTCAGCGGTTCTCGGATTTATCCGGCGCTCCTCTTCATAGTTCATTCCCAGCTTCAGACCGCCGTTTATAAGTGCTGTTTCAGTCGGATCACCGATTTCCACACCGTCTGCTATTGTTGAGTCATTGCAGAGGACACTGCAGAGCAGCAGCTGTTTTTCAGACGCTTCTTTCAAATCGAGATCAGCAGCGGATATTTTCCTTCCGGGCACATAATAGTCCTCGACCGTCATTTTGTTCTGCGTAAGGGTTCCTGTTTTATCCGAGCATATCACGGAAACACTGCCGAGGCCCTCCACCGCCTGCAGCTTTCTGATTATCGCATGTTCCTTCGCCATCTTCTGTGTGCCGAATGACAGCACGATAGTTACGATAGAGCTGAGCGCCTCCGGTATTGCAGCAACTGCCAGAGCAACGGCAAACAGGAATGCATCGCCGACACCTTCTCCTCTGATTACACTCATTGCGAAGAGAATTCCGCAGAATATCAGTATCAGTATCGAAAGCTTTTTGCCGAAATTGTCGAGGTTCTTCTGAAGCGGTGTTTTTTTCTCAGATGTTGTCTTGAGGAGCGTGGCTATTTTTCCGACTTCGGTTTCCATACCTATCGACGTAACGAGAAATTCTCCTCTTCCGTATGTCACAAAGCTGCCCGAGTACACCATATTGATACGGTCTCCGAGCGGCACAGTCTCTTCTATGACATCTGCATCCTTTTCCACTCCGAGGCTTTCACCGGTAAGTGCGCTTTCATCGATTTTCATTCCGGCATTTACTGTTATTCTTCCGTCAGCCGGCACGAAGTCTCCGGCCTCAAGGCTGACAATGTCACCGACAGTTATCTCTGATGCCGGCATTTTGATAAACTGGCCGTTTCTGAAAACCTTGGCCTCCGGTGCAGACATTTTTTTCAGACTGTCAAGGGACTGTTCCGCTTTAACAGTCTGTACTGTACCGAGAATTGCGTTTATAGTGATTACAATCAGAATTACTGCGGCACTTTCTATATCACCGAGTATACCGGAAATTATCGCCGCAAAAATCAGTATTATCACGAGAAAATCCTTAAACTGTTCAAAGAATATCCTGATTGTGGATTTCTTTTTTCCTTCCGCGAGTTCATTCGGACCATATTTTTCGCGATTTGCAGCCGCCATTTCTTCTGTAAGCGGTTCAGTGCTGCCGTTTACGGCAATCATCGCCTCCTTATCTGTCATCCTGTAAAATTCTTTCATTCCTGTTCCTTTCCTGTTCTGTCTTCCGTATATTTGAGCATATTCAAGATTTAACGTATCCGCCGGCTGTAAAATTATTTATCCCCGGTCAGAATGCAGCGAGCAATAAAAAAGAGACTTTTACTGCACTTAAATATGCAGTAAAAGTCTCGCAGTTTCATTACGTACCGGGTGCATCCGCACCGCGCTGACGATAGCGTAAGCACATAACGCGAACACATCATATGCCTGCTACTCCCTTTCACTATGCTTAATGATATATATATTTTACAGCGATGTCAATATTTTTTTCTTACGAAAATCCCGAAAAAAAAATGGCTTTCCCGCTGAATCTCAGTGAAAATCTCAAAGCCGCGTCACACCGGTCGTCTGCATTTATTCAAGCAGTCCGCTTATGAGAATAAGTGCAACTCCTGCCAGTGCTCCGAGCAGCGATATCCATTTGTTTTTCGTATGCAGCAGATGAACCAGAAGCTCAAAGAACACAATATATATTATCATCCCCAGCGTCAGTGCAATAAGTACACCTACCAGGAAGTCGCTTATCATGAACCACAGCATCTTCATTATCAGACCGCCCGCAAACGTTGACAGTGCTGCAGCCAGAATAAACGCAATCTTTTTTCTGCGCCTTTCTTTTACAAGAGTGGAATAGATAATCATTCCCATCGGTATATTGTGCAGTCCCACTCCGAACGCAATCATTATGCCGACGCTCAGAGAGCTGGCTGACATACTGTAGACCGCCATACCCTCTATGATATTATGCAGCACAATCGCTACAGAAGATATTATACCGATATGTATAACATTTTCCGTAGTGCAGTGATGGTCCATGCTGTGTGATGAGTCATGATCCGGTATGAAATGATCGAGCAGTTTCAGCAATGCTATTCCTGCAATGACACATATGATAAAAATCACGATATTGCCGCTGCCTATATTTTCGAGTGATTCCGGAAGCAGCTCAGTCGCCGCCAGTGCAATCATAGTACCGAAGGCCACAGATATCGATATCTGTTCAATAAGTTTTTTATTTTTTGCGGAACGAGCAATAAAAGCTCCCGCCATAATAAATAATCCAAGTAAAAATGTTATGGCTAGTGACATATCATACTCCTGTTAAGAATTCTCGTTTTACATATCCGAATATACGCACAGCAGATCCGCATATCCGGCGCGGCAGCTGCAGGAGCTGCTTTTATGACATGATTCTGCCGTTTTTCCGTACATTACTCTGTGTCATGGCTGCTGCTTCTGCCATGTTTTTCATGCATATTGTGCTTTTCGTGTCTTTCCTGCTTATCATGCCGGGTGGACTTCTCAGTTTTGCCCGCTGCCTTTCCTGCAGAGCGTCTTGACAAATGTCCGTCTCCTTCTTCGGCTTCGGCATTTTCTTCAGCCGGAAGAATTTTCATTGTGACAGTGTCGATTCTTCTGTCTTTTATTGAATCAATCCTGAAAACATAGTTCTCAAAGACTATTTCCTTTCCCACGCTGTTTTCGTCCGGTATTTCACCAAGGATATCCAGTATAAAGCCTCCCAGCGTTTCACTGTTCTCAGATTCAAGGTCGGCTCCGAGTTCTTCGTCCAGATCGTCCAGATCCATGCTTCCGTCAATCACGTATGTATCATCGGCGACTTTCTGATATTCCGTCTCTTCTTCATCATACTCATCATCGATATCTCCTACGATTTCTTCTATTATATCCTCCATCGTGACAATACCCGAGAATCCGCCGTATTCATCAATCAGTACGGCAATATGCTGCTTTTCAGTCTGCAGCTCGACAAAAAGAGAATCTATGTTTTTAGTTTCTGGAACGAAATAAGGAGTACGCAGTATCGATCTGAAATCCACGTTGTCAAATCCCTCTTCCCTCGCTTTTATCAGATAATCCTTTATGTGCAGGATGCCTATTATGTTATCACTGTCGTCTTCATATACAGGTATACGAGAATACCTGAGTTCCATAAGCTCATCAATATATTCCTCAGTCGGCGCATTGATATCTATCGAGAAAACCTCAGTTCTCGGTGTCATGACCTCATATGCCAGCAAATCGTCGAATTCAAAGATACTGGTAATCATTTTCTTTCCCTCTTCTTTGAGTTCGCCCCGTTCCTGACCGGCCTCGAGCATCGATACAACGTCGTCCTCAGAATACTCGCCGTCGGATACATCAGTTTTCTGTCTGCATATCTTCAGCATTATCGTTACAGTAATGCAGATCAGCCATGCAAACGGCTTAATCACCGCTGCAGTAATGCGCACAAATTTAACTGCACCCAGCGCCATCCTTTCGGCATGCAGCATTGCAATACGTTTCGGAAAAAAAACACCGAAAACCAGCATTACAAATGAAAGGATAAGCATAATCATAAACATAGCTATTCCTTCACTGCATGGAACGCTGCATTCACTGAGCAGCTCAGCCGCAGGCTGTGCAAAAAGATCCGCAGTTTTTACAGATGCATAAAAACCCGCCAGCGCCAGCACGACCTGCATAGCCGTCTGAACTCTGTCCGGATTTTCTATATATCCGGATAACAGCTCGGCCTTCCTGTTTCCCTGATTTGCAAGTGATTTTATCTTGCTTTTGTTCACGGATTTTATCGCCGTCTCCGCTGCTGCAAAATATGCATTAATAAATATTACTGCAATTAAAATAATGATTTGACCCCACATGGGCCCGGCATCTGATGACATTTTTTTCCCCTTTCTCTGATGAAGTTTTTCTGTTTTCCGGTCTTATGTTTCTGTTATCGTTAATGTTTCTGTTATTTCTGTTTCTGTTGTTTCAGCTGCTTTTTCTCTGCAGCTTCTGCCGCAGCCCCGGTTTTCAGCAGTTGAAATTTTTATTGTTTCTTCAGTTTTCTTAATATAAAATTCGGTGCGGCAGGATGATCCATCTTTATGTGCAGTATCTGCTGAGGATGCGGCGCTGACTCTATCGGCTCATCATCTTCATTAAGCAGCACTGTGAGCTTCTGTGTGAAAAACGGAGTCCCCGGTCCGAAAACCTCTATCTCATCACCGAGAACCATCTTGTTTCTCTGCTCCACAACAGCCATCTGTGTCTGCGGATCATAGCTTCTGACCATGCCGATAAAGCTGTAATCACGAGTATAATCACTCGTCTGGTAATTCTGGTCTTCATCTGTCGGCTTATTAAAATAAAAGCCTGTCGTGAATTCCCTGTGACTGGCCTTCTTCAGCTCACTCATCCACTCCGGATTGTATTCATATCCCTGCGGATCTGCAAGGTATGCATCAATAGCACGTCTGTATGCACTGACGATAGTCGCTACATAAAACACGCTCTTCATGCGCCCCTCGATTTTTACAGACGATATCCCCGCCTGCGCAATCTGAGGAATATGCTCAAGCATGCACAGATCCTTTGAGTTCATTATATATGTGCCCCGTGAATCCTCCTCCATAGGATAATATTCGCCCGGACGTTTTTCTTCCATGAGCTGATACTTCCATCGGCACGGATGAGCACACTGTCCTCTGTTCGCATCTCTGTTTATCATAAAGTTGCTGAGCAGGCATCTTCCGGAATATGATATGCACATGGCACCGTGAATAAACGCCTCCAGCTCCATATCCTCAGGAATATTCTCCCTTATCTCACGGATTTCCTCAAATGTAAGCTCCCTCGCAAGCACAAGCCTTTTCACACCCTGAGCGTACCAGAAATTAGCTGTCGCATAATTCGTCATGTTTGCCTGCGTGGAAAGATGCAGCTCTGCATCGGGAATCACTTCCTTTATTATGGAAATCACGCCGGGGTCTGACACAATGAACGCATCCACCGGGATGTCTCTGATCTGCGTCAGGTATTCTCTCAGCGGCGCGATATCCTCATTGTGCGCAAAAATATTCAGCGTCATATGGCACTTTACATTTCTGCTGTGAGCATATTCAACGCCTTCTCTGATTTCATCAATCGTCAGATTTCCCGCTCCGGCACGAAGGCTGAACATTTCTCCGCCGAAATAAACTGCATCGGCGCCGTATTCAACGGCAATCTTAAGTTTTTCAAGGTCTCCCGCAGGAGCCAAAAGTTCCAGTTTTCTCATTTATCTGATTGCTTCTTTCCTGATTTTTAAGGAGTATACCATTTTTTGTCTATTGTGCTTATTGATACACCGTCTCCCACCGGCACAACGCACGTGTCTGCATACTCGATATGCGTTATGTATTTTATAAATTCGCGCATTTTTCTGATGCTGGTCTTGTATCTCCTGCCCGGGTCATATTCATCTGATGCAGTCATGCCCTTCATCAGGACATTGTCGCATATTATCATTGCGTCCTGCCTGCAGAGCGGCATCGCCAAATCCCAGAATGCTCTGTAATGACTCTTTGCAGCATCAATAAACACCACATCGAATATTTCCGGATTATCGGCGTTTTCCGCCGCAATCTGAAACAGAACCTCACGGGCATCGCCGAATCTGATTTCGACCCGGTCGGAAAAGCCCAGTGACGAAATATTAGTTTTTGCCGCCTCATACATTTCAGGGTTTGACTCAATTGTCGTTACCCTGCAGCCGCACCCGTCCGCAAAACAGCAGGCCGAATAACCGACCGCGGCTCCGATTTCGAGTATATGCTTCGGTTTCTTGATATTCAGAAGCTGCAGCAGCAGCCCCTCCGTATCCCTGAGAATCACAGGCACGTGATTTCTTTCTGCAAAATCACGCAGCTCGACAAGCTGCGGGTTTGTATTCTTATATAACTTATCTATATATGCACTTATTATGCTGTTTGTAATATTCATATCAATACCATTTGTTTTCCTGTACTGCCTTGTCATGTTCCTCGTTGGTTTTAGAATAAATTATGGTACCGTCCTGAGTCGCAAAGAAAAACAGGTAATCTGATTCTTCATAGTTCAGTACACTGTCAACTGCCGTTCCGTTCACTGCGCATATAGGTCCTATCGGCAGTCCGGAATATTTTCTGGTGTTGTATTTCGAATCTATATTGAGTTCTGACTGCGTAAGCTCAAGTGAAGTTTTCTGGTTTGCATAGCATACTGTTACATCGCTGCCGAGGTTCATCCCCTGATTGAGACGATTTATGAAAACACCTGCAATCTTCGGCATTTCATCGCTGACATTGCTGCCTTCTCTCTCAACAATCGACGCCAGCGTCAGCACCTCATGCACATTGAACCCGCTTTCCTCAATCTGACTTTTTCTTGGTGAAAGCTCCGAATCTGTCATATCCAGCATTATTTCCGTTATGCTTTCTATGCTCGGGTTATCATCCGTTATAAAATATGTTTCCGGATACAGATATCCCTCCAGCGGATACATGATATCCGCATCGAGTATCGCATCCGTAAGGAACCAGTATTTATCTATAAGCTCCTGCAGATATGTCTTGTCCGACCACTTTGCAATAAACTCATCAGCTGTGAACGGCAGCTCCTCCGCCAGTGCATCAGCCACCTCCGGTATCGTGAGGCCTTCCCTGACAACGACCCGATCTTTTGAAACATAGTTGAAATCACCGGTATTTACAGCCTGCATCATTTCAGGCAGCGTCATTGATTTGCTGAATATATAACTGTTTGCCTGCAGTGAATCATATCCGCCGATTCTCGCATGAATCTTTGCAAACAGCTTGTTTTTAATAAGTCCGTTTTCATCCAGTATATCTATGATTGCTGACGCTCCGCTCCCGGATGGAACAGTTACAGTCACGGTTTTGCTGCTGTCTGCATCGACTGCTCCTATGCCGCTGAGGTATGCGAAAGCACCGCCCGTGATAAGAATCACCAGCACTGCCAGAATAATGATAAGCGCCTTTATTCTGCCGCCCCTTCGTTTAGCCATTTACTACCTCGTTTCTCTAAGGTACGGAATCACTGCCGATCCGTCCCGTATTGATTCTATAGAAGAAAAGGGACGTATGCGCGTCCCTTTTGCATTTGATTGCAGTTTATTTTGATCTTCCCAGATAATCGCCCGTTCTGGTATCAATCTTGATAATTTCACCTTCCTCGATGAAGATAGGAACCTGAACTGTTGCGCCTGTTTCCACTGTAGCGGCTTTAGTTACGTTTGTAGCTGTGTCTCCCTTAACTCCCGGCTCTGTTTCGATTACCTTCAGGTCAACGAAGTTCGGAGCTTCTACCATGAATGCATTACCCTTGTAGAACTTGATAGTTGCCTCATCGTTTTCACGGAGATACTGTATCGCTTCTTCTACCTGATCGTATGAGAGCGGAAGCTGATCGAAAGTTTCCTGATCCATGAAGTAATAAAGCTCGCCGTCATTGTAAAGATACTGCATTGTCTTTGTCTCGATATGAGCCTTCGGGAACTTGGCATCAGGGTTGAATGATTCTTCCTTGATGGCACCGGTAAGGATGTTCTTGTGCTTTGTTCTCACAAAAGCTGCGCCTTTTCCCGGCTTAACATGCAGGAAGTCGATTACTACATGCGGATCACCGTCAATTTCAAAAGTAATACCTTTTCTAAAATCACTTGCATAAATCATAAATATATTGACCTTTCTTTTATAATTATAAATCAGAAATCATAACGCGATGCTGCCGCCCGCAGCCGGAAGACTGTTTCTGTGCGGCATTACTCGTATTATTATAGCAAATTTTCGCACTGTTGCCAAGTACTCTGTAAAAAGTTGCAATTTCTCAATCAGCGCTGCGCCATTTCCGAAATGATATCCATTCCCATGTCTGCGGACTCTCCTATTATCTTATAGACGTCCGCCATCATTACCGAAAACCGCATCTGACACTGCATATACTGTGCCGCTGAAGGGTCCTGCATCAGAATAGCCGAAAGCTGCTGAATCTGCTGAAATGTCTCAGGTGCAATCTGGTTTCCCATCATCTGCGAGGCCTGAATTTCCATCTGC
The DNA here is from genome assembly GCA_963614095.1 of Bacteroidaceae bacterium. Lineage (GTDB taxonomy): Bacteria > Bacillota > Clostridia > Peptostreptococcales > Anaerovoracaceae > Lentihominibacter. The sequence goes on along the minus strand of CAVECM010000008.1, from coordinate 36,369 downwards.
TTTTTCATCAGATCCTTTATCGATGCATTGAGCTGAGGATTTCCCTCAATTGCCTTCTTGCTCTGCTCATACTGCTTGAATTCTTCCGACTCCTTTATGGCTTTTGCCAGTGAGTGTGCTTCTTCGTATACATTCATTCTGTTTCCTCCTGTTATATTAAACCCGGAAATCCGGCTCCCGCCGCATCTGGAACAGCACTCTGCCGCTGCGCGCAGGCGTGCGTCACATCTGCGTGCAGGCTCTTTACACTTCGAGGAAGATCGGCAGTATCACAGGCGTTCTCTTCGTCTTGTTGTAAATATATTTTCTCATGCTTTCACGTACTGCAGTCTTCATACCGTTCCAGTCCTTCATGTTCTTTTTCATGCATTCACGGAGAGTCTTTTCTGCAGTTCTGCGTGCCTCATCGATAAGATCCTCATTCTCTCTGACATAAACAAATCCTCTCGATATTATGTCCGGGCCCGATACAACCTGATGTGCTTCTCTGTCGATAGCCGCCACCACAATTATAAGTCCCGACTCCGAAAGCAGGCGTCTGTCTCTCAGCACGATATTTCCCACATCACCTACTCCGAGTCCGTCTACCATTATTCCCTCGGCATCTGCGACATTTTCTTTTATGAATGTCTTTTTCTCTGAAACATTCAGGCAGTCGCCGTTTTTAAGCAGGAAAATGTGGTCTCTCGGCATGCCCATCAGATGCGCCAGCTCTGCGTGTGTCTTCAGATGTCTGGTCTCACCGTGCACCGGCATGAAATACTTCGGTCTTATCAGTGAATGCATCAGCTTGAGTTCCTCCTGGCATGCATGCCCGGATACATGTGTCTCTGCGATATCTGAATATATGACCTCTGCGCCCTTTTCCACCAGCTGATTCACTACGTTGGCAACAGTCAGCTCATTTCCCGGCACCGGAGATGATGACAGTATTATCATGTCTCCCGGTTTGATGCTTATTGACCGGTGTTCTGACGATGCCATTCTGGCAAGTGCCGACATCGGCTCTCCCTGACTTCCTGTGGTTATTACCACAAGCTCCTTGTCCGGAATGTTTCTGGTCTTGTTGATATCAACCAGCGTATTTGCCGGAATCTTGATATACCCGAGCTCCTTGGCAAGGTCGACTACATTGACCATACTTCTTCCCGATATAGCTACCTTTCTGCGGCATAACACTGCCAGATCGATTATCTTCTGTATCCTGTGAACATTCGATGAGAATGTCGCAATGATTATTCTTCTGTCCGATCTTCTGAAAATATTTTCAAGGGTTCTTCCCACTACACGCTCAGATGCCGTATAGCCGCGTCTGAGTACATTGGTGCTGTCTGCCATCATCAGGAGCACTCCTTCAGATCCGATCTGCGCAAGCCTTGCAAAATCAATAGGTTTGCCGTCTATAGGAGTGTAGTCAATCTTGAAATCTCCTGTGTGGAACAGTCTTCCTGCAGGCGTTGTTATCGAAAGGCACATCGAATCGGCTATTGAATGAGTGATTCTGAGTGCTTCTATCTCGAAATTTTTCCCGAGTCTGAAAGTCTCGCCTGCCTCCACAATATGCATATCTGCTTTCAGATTATGTTCTCTGAGCTTATTCTCAATGAGTCCCAGCGGGAATCTCATTCCGTAAATAGGAATATTCAGCTCCTGCAGCAGGTACGGTATACCCCCTATGTGGTCCTCGTGCCCATGCGTTATAACGAGTCCTTTTATCTTCTGCTTGTGCTTAACGAGATATGTAAAGTCCGGAATAACTTTATCTATGCCGAACATATCGTCGTCCGGGAAGGAAAGTCCGCAGTCGATTATCATTATTTCGTTCTCACATTCGATGGCGGTCATGTTCTTTCCTATCTCGCCGAGACCTCCCAGAGGTATTATCCTGACTCCGATATTCTTTGAGCTCTGTTTTTTCGCATTCTGTTTTTTCGAGCCCGTGTTCTTTGCCCCTGCATTTTTCTTTCCTTGCTTTTTTGAGCCTGAATTCTTTGCTCCGGGATTATTATTCTGTTTTTTCTTACCGGTGCCTTCAGACGCCTTTCTTCCTGTCGTCTGTTTTGCTGCGGCAGAACCTCTGGCACCATATTCTGCCTTTCTTGTCCTTTTTGCGTCGGCAGTACTGTTATTCGTTCCTCTGCCGCGGCCGGCCGCATTTTTTCCGGTTTTGCGGTTCACATAGCCTGAACCTCTTCCGGAATTTCTGCGGCCTCTGGCGGACGTGTTAGCTTTTTCTTCGTTCATAAATTTCCTTTCCCGCCGTAGATTCTTAACGGGTTATGTCTGTCATGCGCTCTCTTATGCCGGCGTTTTTCATATGCCGGTGCGCATTTTCTGCAGTGCACAGCTTCTGTGTGCTGCACGCTCTCTACTTGACAACGATGTTGATCAGCTTGCCCGGAACAGCAATTATCTTCACGATATTTTTACCCTCCGTAAGCGCTTTGATCTTGTCGTTTTCTACAGCGATTTTCTCCATATCAGCTTTGGTTGAATCACCTGCAATGTTTATTTTTTCTTTGATTCTGCCGTTAATCTGGATAACGATTTCTATCGTATCCTTGACGAGAGCACTTTCGTCATATTCCGGCCATGCCTGCTTGTGAACGGATTCACTGTGTCCCAGATGTTCCCACATTTCCTCTGCTACATGAGGAACGAATGGTGCGAGCATGATAATGAGGTTCTTTACAGCTGCACCGTAAAGTCCCGGATTAACCTCGCCCTCCTTGTATCTGTACATTTCGTTTACCATTTCCATGATAGTACTGATAGCAGTGTTGAAGTTGAATCTTTCACCGATATCATCCGATACTTTCTTTATTGCATAGTTCATCCAGTATGCCATGCTTCTGTCGGCATCATTTCCGATTTCATATGTATCCGGTACATCACTGAATTTCTGTGAATATTCATAAACCATCCTGTAAACACGATTTATGAATCTGTAGCTTCCTTCAACTCCTTTGTCGGACCAGTCGAGCTCTCTTTCCGGAGGTGCTGCAAACAGTATGAAAAGTCTGGCAGTGTCGGCGCCGTACTTCTCTATTATCTCGGCAGGACTTACAACATTGCCGAGCGATTTGCTCATCTTTGCTCCGTCTTTTATTACCATTCCCTGAGTCAGCAGATTCTTAAACGGTTCTTCCTGACTCACCAGTCCCAGATCATACAGTGCCATCTGGAAGAATCTTGCGTACATCAGGTGGAGTATAGCATGCTCCACGCCTCCGATATACTGATCGACATTCATCCAGTAATCAGTCTTTTCCTTGCTGAAAGCTTCATTCTGATTTCTGGCATCACAGTATCTGAGGAAGTACCATGACGAATCAAGGAATGTATCCATAGTATCGAGCTCTCTCTTTGCAGGTTTGCCGCATACAGGGCATGTCGTGTCACGGAAAGTCTTGCTTGTGGCAAGCGGTGATTCGCCTTTTCCTGTGAATTCGACATCCGTCGGCAGCATTACAGGAAGATTTTCTTCCTTCTCAGGCACCCAGCCGCAGCAGTCGCAGTGAATCATCGGGATAGGTGTTCCCCAGTATCTCTGTCTGGAAATAAGCCAGTCTCTGAGCTTATAGTTTGTAGTCTTTCTGCCGATTCCCTGTTCTTCGAGATATTCTGTGATTTTTACGATAGCCTCTCTGTTGTTCATTCCGTCGAACTTGCCTGAATTTATCAGTTTGCCTTCTGCCTCAAACGCTTCTGTGAGGTTGCTGAGATCTATCTCGTCATTTTCAGGATCTACTACAGGTATTATCTCCAGATCGAACGCCTTTGCAAAATCAAAGTCACGCTGGTCGTGTGAAGGCACCGCCATGATAGCACCTGTTCCGTAATCCATCAGTACATAGTCTGAAATGAATACCGGCACTTTCTTTCCGTTAAGCGGATTGATGCAGTATCTTCCTGTGAATTCTCCTGTCTTTTCCTTTGTAGTCGAGGTTCTCTCTATGTCGCTGAGATGCTGAACCTTGTCAACATAAGCCATGACAGCCTCTTCGTATTCGGTTCCGGCTACGAGTTCCTTAAGGTAAGGATGCTCCGGCGCAAGTACCATATATGTCACACCATAGAGTGTGTCAGGTCTTGTCGTATAGATATCCAGTCCCTTGTCGAACCCTTCTATTTCAAAAGTGACTTCCGCACCTGTGCTCTTTCCTATCCAGTTCTTCTGCATGAGCTTTACCTTGTTCGGCCAGCCCTTCAGTGTATCCAGATTGTCCAGAAGTCTCTCTGCATAGTCTGTTATCTTGAGGTACCACTGTGAAAGCTCTTTTTTGCCTACGAGCGTTCCGCAGCGTTCGCATTTGCCGTCGACTACCTGCTCGTTGGCAAGTACAGTCTGGCAGCTCGGGCACCAGTTTACAGGGTTCTCTTTCTTATAAGCGAGTCCCTTCTTGTAAAACTGTATGAAAATCCACTGCATCCATTTGTAGTATTCAGGATGGCAAGTGGCCACTTCTCTGTCCCAGTCATATGAAAAGCCAAGTTCTTTCAGCTGCTTTCTCATTTCATCGATATTGTTCCATGTCCAGACACTCGGTTCAACATCGTGCTTGATAGCTGCGTTTTCAGCAGGGAGTCCGAATGAATCCCAGCCCATCGGATGCAGCACGTTGTAGCCCTTCATTTTCTTGAATCGTGCAAGTACATCGCCGATTGAATAGTTGCGGACGTGTCCCATATGCAGTTTGCCGGACGGATACGGGAACATTTCCAGTACATAATACTTTTCTTTGTCCTTATCCTCGGAAACCTTAAATGCATCTTCCTTTTCCCATTTATCCTGCCATTTTTTCTCGATTTCGCTGAAATTATACTTGTCTATCATTTCATACCTCCAAAATTAGTTTATATCAAGATTTTCACAATCTCCCCATATTCTCTCTAAGTTGTATTTCTCACGCATTTCCGCAGTCATGACATTCACGACCACATCACCGTAGTCCATAAGTATCCAGCCCGAGCTCTTCTTTCCCTCTACGCTTTTCGGGAAAATGCCTTCGGGTTCGAGCATATCCTCCACATTATCAACCAGCGCTCCCATCTGTCTGTCGCTGCCGGCCGATGCAATTACGAAATAATCCGCAAACGATGCTTTCGGAGATATGTCTATCACCGTGACATCGATAGCCTTTCTGTCATCGAGAAGCTTTGCGACTTTCAATGACAATTCCTTAGGTTCCATCATAATCTCTGTTTCTCCTTTAAATCATTAAGCGCATCAAGTGTATCCGGATCGAGATATTCGCCCTTCTCACGGACGAATCTGACTGAACTCTCGAGCGAATCCATGCATGCCCGGTCCAGATCGATATACGCTGTTTTTCTCAGTTCTTTGACTGACGGATAATCCCTGCCGGGTTCTATGGCATCCGCCAGAAATATTATCTTCTCGAGCACGGACATGCCTGCTCTTCCTGTCGTATGAAAGGCCACAGCATTTATGACATCCTTGTCCTCAACCCCGTACTCCCTTTTCAGCAGTTCTGCCGCCACCTTTCCGTGCGAAAGGTTCACATTGTTCTCAAGTCTTTCAGGCAGACCGAATTCCCGGATATATGAATTGAGGAGCTCCGGCGATGCATTGCGCACCATATCGTGGCAAAGCGCCGCAAGCTCAGCCTTTTCTGTATCTTCGCCGTATTTTTCTGCGAGCTTCACAGCCTCCTCTGCAACAGAATACGTATGCTTCAGACGCTTCGGCTTGAGATTATGCTCGATATATTCCTTTATTTTATTCTTTATACAGTCCATTCTGTCTGATATACCTTTCTGTTTTTTCATGAATCAGATCGGTGCACGGCATATTCTTCTGAATCCGTTCTCTTATCTCTGTGGATGATACATCATACTGCCTGTTTTCGATGTTAATAACCCTTGTACCGTATTCGCGCTTTATTTTTTCTATGCAAAGCCGCAGTTCTTCCTGTTTGTATCCCGGTCTGCTGCCGATAAGATATGAGCAGCTGCGCAGAAGCTCCTGTGCATTTTTCCATGTCTCAAGCTTGAGAAATGTATCCGTGCCCATTATGAAAAAAATCTCTGCGTCACCGCCATATATTTTTCTCATGGCTCTTATCGTCAGGTATGTGTACGAAATGCCTTCTGTATCCAGCTCGTAAGAGGACGCCTCCAGGCCCTCGATTCCCTCAACAGCCTCTTTTATCATATTGAGTCTGTCTTCTCCGGACGTCATCTTCTTATCCAGCTTGAAGGGCTGCAGCCGTGCGGGTATGAAAAGTACCCGGTCAAGCCGTGCAGCCTTTCTGGCATCGATTGCCAGATTGATATGTCCCAGATGCACAGGATCGAACGAACCTCCGAATATCCCTATCTTTGCTTTTTCTGCCTTATCGTGAATCATTTTTCTGATATTATCTTTATGCCGAGTTCCTCCAGCTGCTCCTCTTCAACAGTTCCCGGTGCCTCACTGACCATGCACTGAGCATTCTGGTTTTTAGGGAATGCGATGACTTCTCTTATTGATTTTTCACCGGTAAGCAGCATCACCAGTCTGTCCATGCCGTAGGCAAGTCCGCCGTGCGGCGGTGTTCCGTATCTGAATGCCTCAACGAGGAATCCGAATTTTTCGTCGATATCTTCCTGCGGCATCTTCAGTGCTCTGAACATATCCTCCTGCATGTTCCGGTCATGAATTCTGATGCTTCCGCCGCCGAGCTCCACGCCGTTGAGAACTATGTCATAAGCATTGGCTTTTGCTCTGGTCGGATCGGTCTTCAGAAGCTCCGCATCCTCTTCCTTCGGTGAAGTGAACGGATGGTGCATAGCGTGATAAGCATCTGTTTCCTCATCATATTCAAAGAGCGGGAAGTCCACTACCCACAGCAGATTATACTGCTCATCATCGAGAAGTCCCAGCTCATCGGCTATATGTCTTCTCAGGAATCCCAGACTGTCAAACACGACTTTATTCTTATCTGAAACAATCAGTATGAGATCTCCCGCTGCAGCTCCCATGTGATCAGCGATTTCACTGAGCTGTTCAGGCGTGAAGAACTTGTTCACTGAAGACGAAACACCGTCATCAGCGACCTTCATCCATACCATGCCCTTTGCTCCGAAGCTTTTGATATGCTCCGTCAGTTTATCAATTTTCTTTCTGGTATAATCTTTTGCAGCTCCTGTAATACAGATTCCGCGCACGCTTCCGCCGGCAGCTATCGCATCTGTAAATACTTTGAACTCACAGTCCTTTACAAGCTCTGTAATATCCTGCAGCTCGAATCCTACTCTTGTGTCAGGCTTATCGCTTCCGTATCTGGACATCGCCTCATCGTAAGTCATCCTCGGGAACGGAGTTTCGATATCCACGCCCTTCATTTCCTTGAATACTCTCTTGAGGTATCCCTCCTGAATTTCGATAACATCATCTGTATCGACAAAGGACATTTCAAGGTCTATCTGTGTGAATTCAGGCTGTCTGTCAGCACGCAGGTCCTCATCTCTGAAGCACTTGACTATCTGCATGTATCTGTCTGTTCCGCCCACCATCAGCAGCTGCTTGAACATCTGCGGCGACTGCGGCAGCGCATAAAAGTGTCCCTTGTTCACTCTGCTCGGCACCAGATAGTCCCGTGCGCCCTCAGGCGTCGATTTAATCAGTACCGGAGTCTCAACCTCCGTGAAACCGTTTTCTGAAAAATAGTCTCTCGTCAGCTTTGCCAGCTTGTGTCTGAAAGTCAGATTATCCTGCATCTTTTTCTTTCTGAGGTCAAGGTATCTGTACTTGAGTCTCAGATTATCGTCGACATTGTCGTCATCTTTAATGTAAATCGGCGGAGTGTCCGCCTCTGAATAAATGATAAGGTCATCCGCAAACACCTCGATGCTGCCTGTAGGAAGATTCGGATTCTTTGATTCTCTCTCTGCAACAGTTCCCTTCACTCCGACAACGTATTCGCTCCTGAGTGTATCTGCCTTGTCAAACAGCTCCTGCGGAATCTTATCATTGAAAACAATCTGGGTTATGCCTGTCTTGTCACGCAGATCACAGAAAATCAGTCCTCCCAGGTTTCGTCTTTTCTGTATCCAGCCGTTAAGCACGACTTTCTCCCCGATATTGGATTCTCTGAGTTCCCCGCACATGTGGCTTCTTTTAAATATACTCATTTTCTCTCCTGCTCCTGATTTATTTTGTTAATTCTTCAATTATATTTTCCATTGATACCGTAATCTGTTCAGATGTTGCCATATCCTTTATCGCGAAGCTGTTGCTTTCCAGCTCATCCTGTCCGATGACAACTGTCTTTTTCGCTTTTATTCTGTTCGCATATTTGAACTGGTTTTTGATGTTTCTGCCCATTATATCCATCTGAACCTTAACACCCTTCTGCCTGAGCTGTCTCATGAGTCTGAGGCCTGCAGCCTTTGCATCATCACCCATAACAGCGATGAATACATCTGTGCCGTCCGGCTCAGGTATCTCGGCTCCGCATGCCTCCATCGTCAGGAGCAGTCTTTCCTTGCCGAGTCCGAATCCGACTCCCGGAGTTTCCGGACCGCCGATTTCCTCAACGAGGTGGTCGTATCTGCCGCCTCCGCACACAGTTCCCTGCGCTCCTATCTTTGTCGTTACGAATTCAAATGCAGTCTTGGTATAGTAGTCGAGACCTCTGACGATTCCCGGATCTACAACATATTCGATTCCCATCGCATCGAGATTTGACTTCAGCTCCTCGAATGCGTTTCTGCAGTCATCGCACAGATAATCAAGCATCATAGGTGCTCCCTGCACCAGCTCGTGACATACAGGCGACTTGCAGTCGAGTATTCTCATCGGGTTGCGGTCAAATCTGTCCTTGCATGTGTCGCAGAGCTCATCATACTTCGGTTCGAGGAATGTTCTCAGCGCCTGTCTGTGGTTTTTCCTGCATTCCGGACATCCCACGCTGTTTATGCGGAGTTCGATATCAGTGATGCCCATTTTCTTCAGAAAATCATATGCCAGACTGATTATCTCGGCATCAGCCATCATATCTGACGTGCCGAATGTTTCAATGCCGAACTGGTGAAATTCCCTCAGCCTTCCCGACTGCGGCTTTTCATATCTGAAGCACGGGATGTTGTAATAATACTTGCTCGGCTGCACTCCGGCATAAAGCTTGTGCTCCACAAACGCTCTTACTGCAGGCGATGTCCCCTCCGGCTTCAGTGTGATATTGCGCTTTCCGTAATCCTGAAAGCTGTACATTTCTTTCTGGACGATATCTGTCGTATCTCCTACGCCTCTCTGGAACAGCTCCGTATGCTCGAATACCGGTGTTCTTATCTCTTCAAAGCCGTAATTCCTGCATATTTCGGCAAAAGCTTCCTCTATATAGTGCCACTTGTATGCCTGATCGGGCAGCATGTCTTTTGTCCCCTTAGGCGCATTTGTCAACATATTTTTACCTCCAAAAGTTCTTTTCTTTTCTCTCGATCATTTCACCGATCCTGTCTATGTAAATCTGATAATTTGATACATTAGCGACTCTTTCGAGCCTGTTTTCCTCCGGAAAATACACTTTGCTCATTCCGCCGGCTCCGAGCGCCAGTATGGACTGAGCTTCCTCCATTATTCTTATATTATATACCGAAACTTTGTCGTTTCTGCAAAAGCCCAGGTTTTCTGTGTTTCCTGAAGTATGCTTCTGTCTGTAAAGATAGTACGGTCTGTATCCTCTGCCTCTGAGATATTTCAGTGCAAAGCTGAGCATTTCTGTGCAGAGCGCCTCGTTCTTGTAATTGTATTCCTCGTCGAGCTCCTTGAGTGCAGACGCACGCTTTACCGCCAATGTATGAAGCGTTATGTTTTCTGCGCCTGTATCCGCTATCTGCTCAAGACTGCTTCTGAAATCCTCAAAGCTTTCTCCCGGAAGGCCCGCTATCAGGTCAGCATTGATACATCCGATGCCAATCTTATGAGCCATCTCGAAAGCCTGCCTTGTCTGTTCCACAGTATGACGTCTGCCGATAATCTGAAGGGTTTCATCCTTCATTGTCTGCGGATTGATGCTTATCCGGCCCACTCCGGCATCTCTTATTACTGTGAGCTTTTCTTCCGTAAAAGTATCCGGTCTGCCGGCTTCAACTGTAAATTCTCTGAGCCCCGCGGTGTCAAAAAGTGTGTTGATTTTCGCAAGCAGCCCGGCGAGCTGGGATTCGTTCAGTGTCGTCGGTGTGCCGCCTCCGATATATATCGATTCGAGCGGAATATTACGCTTTCTTATTTCAGCAGCGCAGTACTCTATTTCGGTATAAAGTGCCTGCAGGTATCTTTCAATCTCGGTCTCCGGTACCTGGTTCGATGTAAACGAGCAGTACAGGCATCTAGTCGGGCAGAACGGTATTCCTATATACATGCCGAGACTTCCCGGCTGTGCGGTTCCTGCCGTTTCACGCTGGTACCCGAGTATATCTGTCACAAGATCGATTTTTTCCCTATGCAGCAGATATTTTTCGCTGAGTATGCGGCGCAGTGTCTCTTCACTGCCGCAGGAATCAAGAATTTCACCGGCCAGCTTGACCGGTCTTATCCCTGTGAGAACGCCCCACTTCGGGCTTTTCCCTGTATAAAGCTCAAGGCTTCTGTACATGCTGCGCTTAAGCTCTTCTCTGTCTCCGTTAAAGCGGAAAACATTGACATCACTGTCGTCCGTGTGTGCGCCCGCAGACTTTACATCAGGCATGTCCGGAGCGCCCGCAGACCCCGCACAAGCTTCATCCGAATCGCCTTCTCCGTATATTTCATACATGCCCTTAGGCATGAATACTTTTATCAGTTCCTCATACTGGTGCAGATTCTCCGCACCTTTTATCATACATCTATACAAAAGGGTTGTTGCCTTTCTCGAATCCTATGCTTGTCTGACCCATGTGCCCCGGCAGAACAAGAGTCTCATCCGGAAGTATGAACAGCTTCGTGTGAACAGCATCCGCCAGATCCTTGAACGATCCGCCCGGAAAGTCTGTTCTTCCGATGGACTGTCTGAACAGTGTGTCGCCGCTGAAAAGGACATTTTCTGTATCGATATAGATGCACATTCCTCCGGGAGTATGACCCGGAGTGAACAGGAATTTCAGCTTGAGATTTCCCACCTCGAGCTCGTCCCCGTCATTAACCAGTATATCAGCCTTTACAACCTGAGGCGATCCGAACATCATACTCTGATTCATTTTGGAGTCCTCCAGCATATTCTTCTCATTAGCGTGCGCAACGACCTTCGCATTCGGAAAATCATCAAGATGCTCATTTACACCTGAAATGTGATCCGCATGTCCGTGAGTCAGAATAATATATTTAATCTCTGCGCCTTCGTCGCTGACTTTTTTCGTAAGCTTCGGATTGTAGCCGCCCGGATCCACGATAAAGCCCTCCTTGGCAGCTTCATCGATGACCAGGTATGTGTTTACTCCCAGCGGTCCGCTGGGCATACATGTTATCTTCATAATATATAAATCTCCTTTTAAAAGTTTCTCTTTATTTACAGCTGCAGATTCAATCAGAATGCTTTGCCGCTGTCGAGCAGAATCGTCACAGGACCGTCATTGTGGATTTCCACCATCATATCGGCTCTGAATATGCCCTCCTCGACATGAATGCCGTCTGCCTGCATCAGCTCTACGGTTTTTCTGTAAAGTCCGTTGGCTTCCTCATGCGGGGCGGCTTTTGTAAAGCTCGGTCTTTTGCCTTTTCTGACATCTCCGAGAAGTGTGAACTGCGAAACTGCAAGAATCTCTCCGCCGATATCCTTTACTGACAGGTTCAGCTTGTTGTTTTCATCCTCGAAAATGCGCAGACCCGTTACCTTGCCTGCTATGTATTCTGCGTCCTTTTCTGTGTCTCCTTCTTCAACACCTATGAGCACCATCAGACCCCTGCCGATTTTTCCTGTAACTTTATCATCCACAGTCACGCTGCTTGCGCTGACTCTCTGTACTACCGCTCTCATGTTGTTGTCCTGTACGCCTCCATAATGCCCGGTATTCCCTTAAGCGACCGGCATATCTTTTCCATCTGCTCTTTGTTCTGTATCGAAAGCAAAAGATTTATCTTTACTGTCTCATCTTTTTCCGCCTTAGCATTCAGCCCCGATATATGCACGTCCATATCTTCGCAGATTTTTGATATGCTGGAAAGCATGCTCTTCTGGTCCTTTGCTATAATACATATTTCCGTATCAAAAGACTTGTCCTGAGTATCATTAGCCCAGCTTACATCTATAAATCTCGCTCTCTCGCCGGGTGACAGTGATTTGAGGTTGTCACAGTCCTTCCTGTGCACGGAAATGCCTCTTCCCTTGGTGATGAAGCCTATGATTTCATCACCTGGAACCGGATTGCAGCATCTGGCGATTCTTATCATCAGATTGTCAACGCCCTCGACAACAACGCCTGAATTATCCTCACGTTTTTTCTTGTTATGCTGATTTCGCTTGAGAGTCTTTTCACTCATCTCGTGCAGATTTTCGATAAGGCTCTTTTCTTTTTCTGCCTCAAGCTTTTCTGCTTCAGTCTGATATTTAAGAAGCAGATTCATCATCTTGCTGAGCAGTGTGCCTCCGCCCGAGAGCTGATTGTAAAGCTCATCGCTGTTCTTGTATCCGAATTCTTTTATTGCTTTTGTTACAAATGCACTTTTAAGAAGTTCCCTCGGATCATGCCCTTTTTTGCGGATATATTTATCCAGCAGATCCTTGCCCCGATCCACGAGGTCTGTCTTGCTCTCTTTCTTGAGCCACTGTCTGATTTTATTTCTTGCAGAGCTGCTCTTTGCTATCTTGAGCCAGTCTATGCTCGGGCCTGCAGCATTCGGAGACGTGACAATTTCAACGATATTCCCGTTTTCCAGCTGATGATCTATAGTAACCATCTTGCCGTTCACGCGTGCTCCGACACACTTGCATCCGACATCTGAATGTATCTTGAATGCGAAATCCAGCGGTGTCGATCCGGCCGGAAGCTCTATGACATCCCCCTGCGGTGTGAATACAAACACCTGGCTCGAGAAAAGGTCCATCTTCAGAGATTCCATGAATTCCTTGGGATCCTTGACATCCTTCTGCCATTCCAGTGCCTGTCTGAGCCATGACAGCTTGACTTCTTCCTTGTCCGAAACGATTCCTTCCTTGTACTTCCAGTGAGCCGCGATACCGTATTCTGCGATTTTATGCATCTCATACGTTCTGATCTGAATCTCGAACGGCTTGCCGCTGTCGCTTATCACTGTCGTATGCAGCGACTGATACATATTCGGCTTCGGCATGGCTATATAGTCCTTGAAACGTCCCGGGATCGGTGTCCACATAGTGTGAACCAGCCCGAGCACAGCGTAGCAGTCTCTGACAGTTTCCACTATGACTCTGACCGCCATCAGATCGAATATTTCATCCAGATTCTTATGCTGGTACTTCATCTTCTTGTAGATACTGTAAAAGTGCTTCGAGCGGCCGTAAATATCGTATTTTATATCAATATCATCAAGCGTGCCCTTTATCTTCTCCACAACTTTTTCTATTGATTTTTCGCGTTCTTCCTTCCGCTCGTTCACCTGTTCTGCAAGCTCATAATAAGCTTCGGGTTCCAGAAACTTAAGCGCTATATCCTCAAGCTCCATCTTCATCGCATAGATACCGAGTCTTGCTGCAAGAGGCGCATATATATCCAGCGTCTCCTGACATTTCTCGATAATCTTGTCGTGCGTCATATAGTTGATGGTTCTCAGATTGTGAAGTCTGTCCGAAAGCTTTATGATAAGAACCCTTATATCCTTCGACATGGCCAGAAACATCTTTCTCAGATTCTCGACCTGCCGTTCTTCCTTGTTCTTGAATTTGAGAGATCCGAGCTTTGTTACTCCGTCAACGAGAAGTCCTATCTCCTCGCCGAAGTCATCAACCAGCTGCTGATGCGTATACTCGGTATCCTCAACGACATCATGCAAAAGTCCAGCTATTATGGTTTCTTCATCCATGCCGAGGTCGGCCAGTATCTCAGCCACCGCCATAGGATGGATGAGATACGGCTCTCCGGATTTGCGCAGCTGTCCCCTGTGCATCAATTCAGCTACGTCGTAAGCCTTTGCTATGGCCTCCATATCATAGTTGGGGTTGAAATTTTTAATTGTATCTAAAAATTCACGTCTTTTTTTCATAATGTACGAATACCCTTTATTTCTTGCCGCCCTTTACATATCGCTTTGATCTCTTTTTGTTTTTCTCTGTATTTCCCTGCTTTTTATGCTCGGTTTTTTCTGTCTGAGTGTCAGCTGCTGTTTTTTCTGTCCGGCTATCATTTTTTTCCGCAGTCTGAACATCAGCCGCATCCTTGTTCTCAGCAGCATCAGCAGTCTGAGCTTTATCTGCGGCTTCAGAAGCCTCTGCAGTATCCGCCGGTTTTTCGTCGTTCTTTGCGGCAGTGTCCTGAACCAGCGCAGCCTTCTTTGCAGCCTTTGCCTGTTTCTTCTTGTTAGCCTTCACGTGTTTCTGATAATCCGAAAGCTTTCCGTGACCCGAAAAATCATAGTAAAGCGGGCTGCATATACCGATTGACGAATATGCACCTGCTATTATTCCGACCATAAGCGGCAGAACGAATTCTCTTATAGCTTCTCCCGCCATTATCAGCAGCGGCACCATTACAATCAATGTTGTAGCTGATGTCATCAGCGATCTTCCCAGAGTCTGCGTGATGCTCTTGTCTACGAGAGTAGCTGTATCTGCAGTTCTCATTATCTTGAGGTTTTCACGTATTCTGTCAAATACAACGATAGTATCGTTTATCGAGTAACCTACTACAGTAAGTATACCTGCAATGAACGGGTTGTTTATCGTTATGTTGAATATTGCGTAGAATGCGATAACAATCAGCACATCGTGAAGTACGCCCAGAAGCGCAGCTCCGCCGAATTTCCACTGGGAGAACCGCAGCCTTATATATATGAACATGCAGACTGCAGCCAGCAGTGTAGCAAGTATCGCGTTGTTTCTCAGTTCTTTTCCTACAGAAGGGCCAAAGAGCTCCTGTTCAACCACATCGTCTTCCGTGGTTCCGAAGACTTCATTGATGCTTGCGATAACCTCTGCACGCTCATCGCTGTCAAGCGACTTGATTGTTCGGATTACTATCTGGTCGTTGTTTTCACCCGAATAGATTATTTCCGGATCCAGCTTGTAATCAGCTATGGCGTCCTCAACCTTCGAAATCTTTACGGTTTTGCCCATATCCATCTGAATCATGGTGCCGCCGGTAAAGTCAATACCATAGTTGAGTCCTCTTACTATACCGCATACAAGCCCCACTACCATTATTGCAATCGAGATTCCGTAATATATTTTCTTGTACTTTATGAAATGAAGATCTCTGCCTATGGAGAAGGATGCCTTGTTGTTCTTGTTGATGCCGAAGAAGCCCTTGCTTCCTGTTCTCTTTCCTTCTGACATCAGGCTGACATAAAGCTGCGTAACCACTACAGCTGTGAATATGCTGACCACGATACCGATCATGAACGTCCAGGCGAATCCTTTTACTGAGCTTGTACCTATCTCGTAAAGTATCACTGCAGCTATAAGTGTTGTTACCTGCGAGTCTATTACAGTACTCATCGCACGCTTGAATCCCGACTGTACCGCGGACCGCACGGTCTTGCCGTTTTCTATTTCTTCTCTTATTCGCGAGAATATGACGACGTTCGCATCGACCGCCATACCTACCGAGAGTATGATACCCGCAATTCCCGGCAGGGTGAGTACACTTCCCATCGCTGCTATGATATTGAGTACGATAATCACGTAAAACAGCAGTGCCAGATCCGCTGCAATACCCATGCCTCTGTATGCCACGAGCATGAGCAGCAGTATTATCCCCAGTCCGATAAGACCTGCATATACACTCATTTCAAGAGCGTCATATCCGATTTTAGCCGACTGAACCGATGAGTTTACCTCCGTCAGCTCCAGAGGCAGAGCTCCGCCTCTGATAAGTGCAGCCAGGTTTGACGCTTCTTCCTGAGTGAAGTTTCCTGTAATTGTACATTTTCCGCCGCTTATAGGCTCGTTTACCTGCGGATATGAGATTATCTGGTCATCCAGAATTATCATTATAGAGTCATTAGGCACTCCGTCAACAGCAGATGTTACCCCGCCGTTGTATGCTGTTGTTGTTGCTTCATAGAAAAGCTCCGATCCCTCGCTGTCAAATTCAAGGGCCACTGCATATCCTGCCTTTTCGCTGTCTGTCGTGACAGATGCATCCTTTACATTGCCTCCGTCAAGAACGACAGTACCGTCAGCCAGTGCAAACTGCAGCTGTGCAGTCTTACCGATCTGCTCTATCGCTTCCTCGGCATCCTCAGCTCCCGGCAATTCGACTCTTATTCTCTTATTGCCTTCTATAGTTACGACAGGCTCGGCCAGTCCGAGCTGATTGACTCTTTCTTCTATTACAGTCTGAGTCTGCTCCATAGCCTCCTGAAGCTCATCACCCTTGAGGTCTGTGTTTGCCTCCATTACGACATAAACACCGCCCTTGATATCAAGTCCGAGCTTTATCCTGTCCTTCAGCGGCTCGACAGGACCTGCACCGAATATGGTGAGATACCATCCTGCAGCAATTATGATGACAAAAACTACTGCTAAAATCCTCTTTAATTTGTACTTCATCTAGTCCTCCGATTATGATTTGGTATTAACAGATACTAATAAATCCATTTAATCATACTGTTTACAGTTTACTACTTTTTTGCTGCATAGACAAGCACAATAGTTGATTTTCTCTTAATTCCCGGCACATGTCCGGCACAGCAAAAAACTGCGTCATCTTCACGATGCGCAGTTTTCTGCAGGTTGTCTGGAAATCCGATGTATCATACCAGATGTACATTCCATAGTCATCCCGGATTTTCCTGAAAAATTGGAGATAAACTTCGACTATTGCAATTATAAGGACTATTAACAAATAAGGATAGATTGCTGACTATGGAAAGTATTGCTGACTATAGACTCCTGAGAGATTGTTTACTGATAACAGCAGATATCTGATATATTATTCATTTACGGGAGCTGTCACTCCCGCGGTATTGCTTACCGGAAGAACTCCTTCATCTGCTTCCTCATCGCTGCTGTAGCTGAACTTTTTCATGATTATTATACTTAAAACAAACAGAGCAGCTACTGCAGCATAACCTATAACCAGATTTCCGCTAAATCCTGTCACGAGATATCCGGCGAGGGCAATCACGCCTCCGATCAGCGAATACGGTGACTGCGTCTTTATATGATCAACAATGGAAAGCTCGCCTGATGTTGCCGAAACGATTGATGTGTCTGCCAGCGGTGAACATGTCGCTCCGACCCCCGCACCGCCGATTATAGCTGATATGCACATAAGCAGGTCTGCATTCGTTGCTACTGCGAAAGGAACAACAACAGGTATCATGAGAGCGAAAGTCGTCCAGCCGCCGCCGATGGAAAATGCGCATCCCGCACATAATACAAACAGTATTGCCGGTGTGAGTACAGGCGGAATATTTCCCTGGAAAACCATAATCATGAAATCTGTGATGCCGAGTCCGTCAGCTACTCCGCCGAGAGTCCAGCCGAGAATCAGTACGAGATTAGCATAAAGTATGGATTTTACTCCTGTAAAAGCTGCACTTGCCAGCTCAGTTACCGGTGCCACCTGCCTTAATCGCATGTAGATTACTGTTATTATCATTGTGAAAACCAGACCATACATCAGTGAACGTATACCTTCCATCTGGCTTACTGTCTGCATAACACTGTGATGCTCAAAGAAGCCGCCTGTATACATCATGAAGAACAGTACGAGGCATATCAGCAGTGCAATCGGAAATATCAGATCAACAGGTTTTCCTTTGGCAGGAACGAGTTCATCATAAGAACCCTCTTCATCTTCATCACCGCTGAATGAGTGTTCTATCAGCTTTCCCGTAGTGTCTGCTCTTTTTTCCGCACGTGCCATAGGACCGATATTCAGCTGAAAAGCCGCAACGCAGTATGCCATGACAAGACAGACTATAATGAAGAAATTATACGGAATCGACTGCAGAAGCAGCAGGTAGGAATTTCCCTGTACGCCGGCTGTCACCATGCCTGCTGCAAGAAGCCCTGCAAGAAATGCCGCCCAGCTTGAAATCGGAGATATCGAGTTTATACCGCATACGGTTGAATCTATATAGTATGAGAGTTTTTCTCTGGGAACGCCGTTTTTGTCCGAAATCGCTCTCATTGTAGCTCCTGATGTCAGATTGTCAAAATAGTCATCAATCAGCAGAACTGAGCATAAGATACAAGTCATAAGACCTGCCTTTTTCTTATTGTTGATGTGCTTTGCCATATACTCTGCAAACGCATGCGAACCGCCTGATTTTACAAGAAGACCTATGAGAGCTCCGATTATTACCATGGAAAGCAGCACCATCAGATTATCCGGAGTTGTTATGGAGCCGGTGATAAGATTACCGCTTTCATCAGTCGTACCTATGAAAATGTGTTCAAAATTTTCCAGTGCACCGATAGGATTGAACTTGGAAAGCAGAAAGCATCCGAGTGTTATTCCTACCGCCATTGAAAGCAGAATTTTCTTCGTTTTCAATACCAGAAAGATTGTAAGCAGTGGAGGGATAATTGACCAGAAGGACATTTCTAATATGTTCATACATACTCTCCTTTCACCGGCATGTCTTCATGTTTTGAAGAAGACTGCCTCACATACCAAAATAATTAATAATTCTCGACAAACAAATATTAACAGAATATTTGAAAGAAACAAATTGCTCGTATTGTTTAAATTCTTACCTATTATTAGTCTGACTTTCAATATCTGAGTGAGACATATACCTGAAATTATGCATTTCCCATATTTATATACTTATTTTTAATCACTTTTCTGTCTTCATCGGCTATTGAATGAATGTTCATCACGTTCACAAATTCGCCGGAAACAGTAAAATGTCAATGCACCGACACCAACTGCGGCGGCACCGGACACAATTTTCTGCACAATAAAAAGAAGCCGGTTTCCCGACTTCTCATACTTTAACTGAATTCATTCTGTTTTCAAAGCTTCAGATAAACAGCAGAACCACTTCTGTCCGCACGTCAAGATTAAGCTTCTGTATGCTTATTCTGCTTTTTCTTCCTTTGCTTCAGTTTCTTCAGCTGCTTCCGCTTCTGCCGGTTCAGCAGCTTCTGTTTCAACAGTCACTGCTTCTGCAGCTTCTTCAACAGCAGGTTCTTCTTCTGCCTCGACAGCTTTTTCTTCTGCTGCCGGCTCTTCTGCAGGAGCTGCCTTCTTTAACCTCTTAGGCTTTGAAGGCTTCTTTTCTTCAGCATCATCAGTATCCTCAGCTGCTCTGCTCTTGGCATTTTTCTTGCTTTCTTCAACAACTCTCGATACAGCCCATCTCATAATCTCGAATTTTACTCTGTCTGCTCCAACCTGGATAACAAGTGATTCTTCTTTTGTTTTTACAATCTTTCCGCATATACCGCCGATTGTGATGATTTCATCACCGACCTGTAAACCCTTTCTCATAGCGTTTACTTCTTTTTCTCTTTTCTTCTGCGGTCTGATAAGTAAGAAGTACATAACTGCCAGCAGTACTATTAAAGGCAGTATCATCGTCAAAGTTCCGTTCATGCAACGCTCCTCCTGTTTGAATATGTTTCTGATATATTACCTTTTAATTAAGATAAAAAAATTACCTTTGATAAAGATAATTGGTGCCGGCGATGGGGGTCGAACCCATACGGTGTTGCCACCACGGGATTTTGAATCCCGCACGTCTGCCAATTCCATCACGCCGGCTTAACGAAAGTTATTATACCATTGCACGGTTTTGAATTCAAGGCTTTTCCTACGTATTCTGAAAATTGTGTTTCGAGGCGCTTCGGTGCTTTACTGCCGTGTATTTTAAAGCATACGTTCATATTTCTGCAGTCGGAATCTGCATTCAAAAATTTAAATACCGGAACTGCACTGCTTATTTAATGCAATTCCGGTCTGAAATAAACATATTTATTTACAATGCTGTATGTTACCTTGCATACTTGCCGTTGATAAACACAATGTCCTCCTCATTTCCGAAGGCTCCTCCATATGCCTTTACAAGTGATATGATAAAGTCGACCAGCGACCAGACACCGAAAGCACTTAAAGTGATAATCTTCAGTATTCCGAGCCCGATCTGTCCTCTCATGAATCTGTCGACTCCTATGCCTCCGAAGAGAAATGCACCTATCCATACGAACACATGCTTGTTATAATGCTTTTCATTTGCATTGTACATGTAAGCCGGCTGTGAATAATACTGAGGCTGCTCACTGTACCGGTTCTGCATACTGTCCTGCTGCTGCATACCGTTCTGAGACTGGGTACCGTATGTCTGCTGTGTATATTGATTCGGAGCATTATACGGCTGCTGAGCATTGCCGGCCTGCGGATTATTATATACTTCCTGTGCCGCACCCTGATTCTGAGCACTGTACGGCTGCTGTGTGCTGTAAGACTGATCAGCATACTGATTCTGCCCGCTGTACTGGCTCTGAGACTGAACATCATCTGCCGGATGCGTCTGCTGTGCCGGTTCTGCAGCTCTGGCAACAATAATGCTGTTTCCCTGACGCAGGAGTCTGACCTCGTCACCCGGCTGAGGGTTCTGATAATTCACAATGCCGACAGGCACCTTGAGTGTTCTCTGATCTTCCAGGGCTATATATACATCTGCGCCCTCAACTTTAATTACTCTGTTCATTTCTCCTCCCTTTGCTGATAAAACATATAATTCCAATTATGCACCTGTGGATTTTCAGCAAATTCACCTGCATAAACAGTAAACTACTTCAAGTATATCCGCTGCACCTTGATATTGCAAGCAGAACAGATACGGTTTGTATGTTTTCAGGCCTTCAGGTTCAGACCATTTTATACATTCAGAACTTCAAGCTCCTCGTCTCTGATATTCTCCATATGCTTTTTCGCAAATATCTTATACATAACAGGTATTATTACGAGCGTCATCAGCGTCGCATAGAGAAGACCGCCTATGCACACTATCGCCACAGGCTGCACCATTTCCGCACCGGTTCCGATGCCGGCAGCCAGAGGCAGCAGCCCCAGTATCGTGGTTACCGCTGTCATCAGCACAGGTCTCATTCTCACTGCACCTGCATTTATTATCGCCTCGTCCATGTCCATTCCCTCGAGTCTGAACCGGTTGATGCAGTCGACCAGCACAATAGCATTGTTGACGACTACACCCATCAGCATAACAAATCCCATCATGGAAACAACGCTGACATCCTGCCCGCATACCAGCAGAGCCAGCATACCTCCGGTAAACGCAAGAGGTATCGTG
This sequence comes from Bacteroidaceae bacterium, assembly GCA_963614095.1. Taxonomy (GTDB): domain Bacteria; phylum Bacillota; class Clostridia; order Peptostreptococcales; family Anaerovoracaceae; genus Lentihominibacter. The sequence goes on along the minus strand of CAVECM010000008.1, from coordinate 14,984 downwards.
AATATCACGATAAACGGCGAGCGCAGCGACTGGAACTGTGCCACCATTATCAGATAAACGAGAATGAATCCGACAATAAGCATCAGCACCATCTGACGCATAGCATCCATGATTTCCTCAGTTTCGCCGCCGTAACTGATTTTTACATCGTCCGGCACAAGCTCTTTATCCTCTATCACTTTTTTTACAGCATCATTGGTCTGAGTAACATTGTAGTCATCCTTGACAGAGGCCGTGACCTGAAGCGTTCTGTTCTGATTATCATGATTTATCGAGTTCAGCGATGCACCGTCTTCCACTGATGCCACAGCTGAAAGAGTTACCTCTGACTGGCTGCCGTCGGTTTTGCTCGCTGTAAGCTTCATATTCATAAGGTCGTCCTTTGTAAAGCTGCCGTTTGTGCTGTTTTCCACAACAACATCTACTGTCCCGCTGTCATCCGTAATAGTCGTCGCAGTGGATTCTTCCGTAAGCTTTGCAGATATCTGCTGATAAATCTGCGCCGTAGTCAGACCTTCCTTTGCCGCAAGGTTCTTGTTTACGACAACCTTCAGCTCCTCCGTGCTTTCTTCATTAACATCAGAAATCTCCTCGAGCTGCTTCATACTGCCGAGCTGCTTCTCGATAGCTGCACCGGTCGTCCTCAGCAGATCGAGATCGTCACTGTAAAGATTTATGGTAATTCCTCCGCCTCCGAGCATAGATGACATATCCATGCCTGAGGTTGTTGTGATTTCACAGTTGTATTTTTCTGCAAGCTTATCAAGCTTTTTTTCTATCAGCCTGCCGTTATCGGCCTTATCCTCATCAAGAATTATGTAAAGCATTGTTGATGTGACGTCCTGCTGTCCTACAGACAATCCAACCATTCCGAGAGTATCACTGGAAAGCATCGCACCGACCGTTTCCACGCCGTCAATCTTTTTTACTGCATCTGATATCGCATCCGTTGCCTCCGATGTCTCTTCAAGCGTGCTTTCATCTGGCATCTGTATTGTGGCTGAAATCTGAGATGAACTCATGGACGGCATATACGAGAAGCCCCTCGAAAATGCAAGTGTCATGGAAAGCACCAGCATAATGACGGAAGCGATAATAAGTATCTTCTTATGTCCGAGACTCCATGCCGCAAGCCTTTTGTATGACTTTATCGTTTTGCCTTCCTGGCTGAGAATCGATTTCTTAGTATCCCCGGTCAGCAGCCCCTTTGCCATCGCCGGAACAAGCGTAAGCGCGATAATCAGGCTTGCGAGCAGCGAATATGCCACCGTAAGCGCAAGATCGATAAAAATATCCTTTGTCATTCCGTCAACGAAGATTATCGGTACGAACACGCATATTGTCGTAAGTGTCGATGAAGTTATGGCACCGGTCACCTGTACTGCGCCCGAAACAGCAGACTGCACCCTGCTGTATCCCAGTGCACGCAGCCTGTAAATATTCTCTACAACCACAATCGAGTTGTCCACCAGCATACCTACGCCTATTGCCAGACCCGATAATGAAATCATATTGAGTGTCACGCCCGAAAAGTACATAAGTACTACCGCAAAAATCACGCTCAGCGGTATGCTGACTGCTGTTATCAGGGTAGGTCTGATGTCTCTGAGGAAAAACAGCAGTATGAGTATTGCGAGCACAGCACCCATGAGCAGATTCTGCAGCACCGAATTGATAACGATATGAATATATTCACCCTGGTCTGAAAGCATCGTGAACTCAAGGTCGTCGTATTCTGCCTCCAGCTGCTCGAACTTATCCGAGATATTGTCAGCAACGACAGCCGTTGCGTAGCTTGACTGTTTCGTGAAGCTGAGCAGCACGCCGTTCTGTCCGTTAATCTTGGCATAGGTATCCTCTGCCTGATTTGCATAGCTTACCGTTCCTATGTCAGAAAGCCGTATAGGATCCACTCCATCAATTCCCATATCAATCAGAATCAGATTTTCCAGTTCATCCTTATCTTTTATCTTATCGCCGACACTCACCAGAATCTCAGCCTCACCGTCTGTTATATAGCCTGCGGGCATCGAAAAATTCTGGGCGCTGAGAATCGCAGAAATATTGCTCATTGTCAGCACACCTGTCATATCCGCGCTGGCAAGTGCCGCCTCCTCAGAGCTCTGAACCTGTTCAAGAGCGCTCTGCAGCTGGCTGACTGTAGAGTCTATAGTGCTCTCCGCCGCTGCAAGGTCTGCATATTTGTTTCCTAATGTAAATGTCGCAGCTGCCGCCTCCGTTTCGAGGTTTTCAATCGCCGCATCAACCGCTGATATCTGTTCGTCTATCGTATCAAGCTGCGAAACCGCTGTTCGCAGGGAATCCACAGTCATCCCCGCAAGCTCAATCTGCTGCTCAATCATCTTTATCATGCTCTGATTGCCTGAAGCAGCCGCATCGTCATACTGTTTTAACAAGGCCTTAAGTGTCGGCCCCTGCTCCTTTAATTCCTTCAGCTGGTCTCTGCTGTCTGTAAGCTGTTTTTTCATTGCCGAAAGCTGCGCAGATGCCTGCTTCTGGCCCTCTGTTACAGATTTTTTACCATCCTCAATCTGCGTTTTGCCGCTGTTTGCCGCATTTATCCCGCTGGTTATCTGCCCCTTGGCTTCTCCTGTGCTGCTGCTTATCGCCGCTGAGACCTTCTTGTTTACTGCATCGATTTTTTCCTGAGAAAGCACGATTTGTATATTGTCTGAAACCATTCCCATTGTCGATACAGATGCGACTCCTTCAACACCGGCAAGAGATGTCTTGAGATCTTCCTTTACGATTTCTGAAACTTCGCCTGCTGATTTTCCTTTCATCCCGACTGCGGCCGTAACAACCGGCATCATATCGGTGCTTATCTTCATTACCACAGGCGTGCCGGCCGTCTCCGGCAGATTCCCTTCTATCTGACTGATTTTATCCCTGATATCTACAGAAATTGCGTCCATATTGACATCATCAGAAAATTCCATCTGTATCATGGAATAATTCGACGCTGAAACGGATGTGACATTTTTTATATTTGAAAGCGTGGCAAGCTGCTGCTCCATCGGCTCTGTGATTTCCGTTTCCGCCTCCTCAGGACTTGCTCCCGGATATGTTGTCATCACTATGACATACGGTGTATTGATATTCGGAAACAGATCCGGAGTCATTTTCATAAACGAAATAACCCCGAAAACTATAACTATAATTACAGCCACAAGCACTGTAAACGGCCTTTTCACACTAAACTTTGACAACATTTTTATTCCTCTTACTGCGTTAACGTCTGATATTACAATTGCTTTTAATAATTTCCGTTCCGGCTTTTCTGTATCGGCAGATTATGCATGTGCAGATCACACAGCTGCCGACAAGAAAGATATTTTTCACACTGGCAGCAGACTGTACTCCGGCTTTACTTCCAGTTTCCCTTTCTCAGATCCCAGCTGCTTCCGTTAAAAACGTTGAGATCGACATATTTTTCGCCTCCCGCAACGCTGTCTGATTTCCCGTAAAAGGTATACTGGCAGAATGTCCAGCTTCTTCCGTCCGGCAGCTCGCTGAGAATATCGTCTGAACTTATCCATATCGGATAATCGTCATATTTTCCGGATATGTATTTTGTATAAATATATGAATTCGTGTATATCACAGGCTTCTGTCCGTAGTTTGCCTCCAGCTCCTCAAGAACCGCATCGAGTATTTTCCGGAGCTTTTTTTCACTCGGATGATTTTTCTCGTATTCGCCGTAAAACTCCACATCTACCGCCGGAGGCAGCATACCGTGTTTTTTCTTAACAGTCTTCATGAAATTCACGGCCTGTTTTCTGCCGCTCGTGTCATAACTCAGAAAATGATATGCGCCTGCTTTTATTCCTGTTTGATTCACTTCTTCCCAGTTTTCCCCGAATCTTTCGTCAACGTGACTGCTGCCCTCGGTCGCTTTGATATATGCGAATTTATAACCCTCGCTTTCAAGCCCCTTCCAGTCGATATCAAGCTGATACGATGAAACATCCACCCCTTTTACAGGATACGGATTCTCACTTGTCACATCACTTTCCGTTATGTAAAGGTGCAGCTGTCCGAACGCATATGCTGCTGCCGCAAGCACTATAACGGCCGCCGCTGCAAGAATCAGTTTTTTTCTGAGCGGTGCCTTCTGATTTTTTCTGCGTTTCTTTCTGCGTCTGCGCTTTGCACGCCTCTGATTCAGATGCTCCCGGCCGGACTGCCCGTTGTTTAAGCGATTTTCCAAACTGCGCTTTTTACTCGTACGCACACTACTATCCGTATTCCGCGCTGTGCCGCTGCGCCTTGTATTGCCGCTTTTCCCGGCCGCCTGAGACGCCCCGGTGCGTTTTGTATTTTTACGGTAACTCATATATTCTTTCAATAACTCCCAAAAATATACATATATCTGAGATTATATATTTGCCGCCTCAGATTTTCAAGAAAACATCACGAATCATCACTTATTGTTCACATTAATACCAGTTATTTCTGAGCTTCGGTTCATAGCCGCCACTCTCTCAGCATTTCTCATTACTGCCCCCCTATTATCTGTTCTTCTGCAAGCTCTTCAATTCTCCCGACTGAGCAATCAGGAATGCGGCAAACATCAGCACGCACCCGGTAAGCTCTCTGCCGGCCATTGTTTCATGCAGCACCAGCGCTCCGGATATCGCAGAAAAAACAGCTTCAAGGCTCATTATTATTGCTGCAACCGCAGGCTGAACATATTTCTGTCCGACTATCTGCAGTGTAAATGCCGCACCCACTTCAAGAATCGCAGTATACAGAATCGGTACAGCGCAATTTACGATTCCCGTAAAATCAATACCCTCCAGCGGAACAGCGATTATGCCGGATAAAATTCCCGCCAGCAGAAACTGCAGACACGAAAGCTTTATCGGATCCGTCTTGTCTGCAAAATAGTCTATAAGAAGTATCTGTCCTGAATAAGCAAAAGCGCACGCAATGACAAAGCTGTCGCCGATACCGATAGAAAAACCGTCCGTTATGCACAGCAGATACAGGCCCACACTGGCAATTGCGGCTCCGATCCACACGGCAGGTTTTACCTTCTGCTTCATAAAAATAAGCAGTATAGGCACTATCACTATGTCCAGAGAAGTAATAAATCCTGCCTTGCCCGCTGTGGTATACACTATTCCTATCTGCTGCAGCGAACCCGCAGCAAAATTGGCAATGCCGCACAGTATACTGCCCTTTATAAGAATACTGTCTTTAAAATCCGTGATATCTGCACCTTTTTTTCTTTTAACTTTATCAGTAAAATATATGACAGGAAGCAGCACAAGTGCTCCTACCCCAAACCTGAAAAATCCGAAAGTAAACGGACCTATATAATCCATACCCATTTTCTGGAACACAAAAGCACTGCCCCATATCAGTGCCGCCAGAAACAGACAAATTTCACCCTTTACTTTAACCATAAATCCTCCTGCTTATCAAAAGCTGTCACGAACTCCCTATACCCTTAAGCATTTCAATCATATATAAATCCGCTGCAGTGAAAGCCTATCGCTGTTGTTTCCGCCCAGTACGGATCGGACGAATACGGTTCGTACGAATAATAATAATCCATTACTTTCTTCTCCTTCTCTCCATAAGCACAAAATGCAAGTATTGGTTATATTATACAGCAACTGTATATCTGTTTCAATAACGCCGGGGGGCTAACCGCACTCAGCCGATGGCAGCATAAAATTGCTGCGGCCGAACTGCACAATACTGCAGAGCCGCACATAATATGCAGCTTAAAAAATATACAGCATGAAAACACAGGATGAATATGCAGCTTTAAAAAAACACAACCGCAGCCATATTCAGACCACAGTTGTGTCTTTAATTCGTTTTAAATCTTTTCCTGTCTTCCCTCGCTGCTTTGCGGCCTGCCGTGACAATCCGGCAGCTGATCGGCAGCTCATACATTTTTCAGTACTGCCTCTCAAGCCTCGTCAGTCTTCTGTGTAAACTGTCTGCAGCCTGCTGCCGCCCGGAGCGATGTGTATCAGTCAAAGAAAGATTCATGTTTTTCTTCATTGAGATATTTGTCCAGCAATTCATCAATGTCAGGCTTCTTCTCCGGAAGAGGCGGATCGATTTTCTTTCCGACAATTATGAAAATCACGCCTGCAATTGCTACGGCCAGACCTGCCCATTTGAGAATTACGAGCACTTCCGGAATGCATCCGCTCAGCATATCATAATCTTCGGTAGTCCACTCGCCGTAATCGATTTCATACCATTTGAGCCAGAACTGTCCGATAAATGCAGCCAGACCTGCGATAAGCATGAACACGCCTGCTCTTACACCGTCTCCGACAGCGAATCCCCATTTGTTCACAGGATTGTTTACCGGATCGTTCACGGACAGTCCTCCGAACAGCTTCTTGAAAATCACATATGCTATAGGACCTGTGGACAGACCCATCAGGCCTACCGCCAGATAATCCGTGCCGTTTATATAAAGTGTAATAACAGATATCAGAATCGGGCATCCGCAGTAGAATATAAGTGCACCCTTTCCTCCCGGCATAACGTAAAGCCCGCGCTTTTTTCTGTCCTCTACAGGAATCTTTTTTCTGAGCTTTAAAGCTGCAACCGCAAGAACGATGTAATCAGCTACCATAAACACTACTTCCATGTTTACAAGTGTAGTGAAATCAGACTGTGCAAGAATATATGTAACTATTGCCAGTGATATGATTCCTACCCACGGAACGCCTCTCTTCTTGCTTACCTTTACCATGAACTGCGGGCAGAGGTGATCGTCAGCCAGTACGAAGAAGCCTCTCGAACCCGAAGCAAGGTATGTGTTGAAAATCGCACACTGCGAAACTATAGCGATTACCAGGAATACATATCCCCATGCCTGTCCCATATTCTGAGTCAGCACTGTTACATATCCTGTTGATGTTCCGTCAAATCCGCCGTCTGTTGTCCAGTCCGTCCAGCTTCCTGCCGGCAGCGTTGCCAGACCTCCCAGTGTCGGGAGAATATATGAAAGAGCTACGAGCGGCATTGCTATCTTGAGTCCTTTAGGTATTACCTGAGGGTTCTTTACCTCTCCGGCCATATTCGATATGCATTCATAACCGCAGTACATCCATATGCAGATGCAGATTCCTCCGCCCAGACCGTCTATAAGATTGTATCCTTCAGGCATAAACGGCGTTACAGGATTTGTATTCCAGTTCAGCAGTCCTACAACCGCAACAAGCGCGAACGCCAGGATTATCAGTATCGAGAGGAAGGTACTTACCTTGCCTACTTCTCTGAGCCCCAGCAGGTTAACAATAGTAAAAATCAATATCATTCCGATTTTGAGCGCCTGCTCTGCAATTTCCGACATCGGTATCATCTGGCTTACATATCCGGATACCAGTGCTACATATACTCCGTTTGTAATATATGTGGATACCGTACCCCACCAGCCTTCCATGAATCCCCAGAATTCACCGAATGCCTCCTTTGTCCATACATACTGACCGCCCTCCGACGGAAGAACCGACCCGCATTCTGCGACCAGACTGCTTATAGGATATGCCCATATTATAGGGAACACAGCCAGAAGCAGCAGTGTCAGGCCCGGTCCCGTCATAGGTATCATTTCCTCTATGCCGAACGCTCCTGCAGCAACAAGGCAATACAGCATAAATACTACTCCGGAAACCTTTATATCATGTTTTTTCAGTCCGGCTACTCCCTGAACTCGCTGTTCACTCATAATTGCACCTCCTCTTAAATACGGCTTTTACCCCCATATATACAATACGGGAGTAAAAGCATTCAATTTTCAAATGTCTTATAAAGCCGGAATTTCAGAATGCAGATCCGCACGGCCGAGGTCATTCTGCTGCGTGTTCATGCTCCTGAAGCTCCGGATTTTGCACCTCTTGTAACCATCTTGATTTTGCTGATGCAAATCGGAAGGAATCTATTTATTATAACTCTTTTATTCTTGTCTCAAGAGTAATTCCCAGCTCCTTTGCATATTCAAAATATTTGTCCACCTTATCCATCGGCAGCATATCCGATGAAATCAGTCCTGTCATATCGAAGTCGCCGTTTATGAACATCTTTGAGAAAAGATATCCGCCCTGACCTGTCAGGTACATTTCTCCGGTCATTCCGGCTCTCTCAAACGACTCAACAAGTCCCGGCGCCATTACGTGATTTTCCACCAGAACGTCTTTTCCGTCCTTCTTGCCGTATGCTTCCACTACCATACATCCGTCATCAACCAGGATACCCTCATCGATTATTTCCTTTATTTCATGTACGAATTTAGGCGGTGCCGGCAGACATGCCACCACTACATCGAACGGTGCCACCTTGACTCCGTTTACCTCGATTTCATCATGGCTCAGCAGTCCTGCCTTGTAAAGCGGCTCAGCGAATTCCATTCCGGTACCTGCATACTTGAAATATACATTTTTACATCCCTTGAAGTACTTTTCTGCATTCAGTCCGTACTGTACAGGTTCATCATGGCAGTGATTGAGGAAAGTCACTTCTCTGTCCATATAATCGTATTTTCTGACTATCGGATCCGCAAACGGCTCACCGAGGAAAATCTCACCGTTTTCATATATGTACGGCGGCTGCTGCATATCCTGAATCGCTGATACAGGCGACCACCAGAACGGCTGGAACCTCTTGCTCTTTGCACCCTCCAGAATAAAGTTGTAAATAGTATCGCATGTGTCAAGATACTTCATTGCATTTCTGGTTGCACAGCATATGGTTCCCGGGGCGGATCCTGTGCCGATTATCGCCAGTTTGCCGATTTCCTTGAATTTCGGACTGTAAACCTCGAACTGATATTTCATTCCTTCAATCCAGCCGAGTTCTTCGTCATCTGCAAAAGCGCTCGATGAAGCAAAATCCTGATAATTTGCTTTAACGGTAAGCGCTGCATCCAGGACGTTTTTACCAAACTGCAGCGGAAGTGCATTGACAATCAGGTCGGCTCCCTGCGCAATCTCGATAATTGCGTTGACATCATAGGCATCGCACTGCACTCCCTTTGCTTTGGAAAGTGCTGCCGCAAGCTGCTCTACTGCATCCTTGTCGTAGTCTGCGCAAATAATTTCTCCTACCAGCGGTTCCTCGTTAAGTCTCTTTGCAACGGCTGTTCCCTGTGCTCCTGTTCCTATTACAACTACTTTTTTCATGGTATAACATCCTTTCATTTTATCAGAGCGGCGTCTCTTGCCGCGCTTATCGGGTTCTTTGTTATATCCACATCTTAATGAAAAATGCAGTCTGCTTCAATCGCTCGCATTGCTGTCTTTTTCGTCAGAAAAAGCAATGACATTCCCGCAGTGCCGTCCGATAAAAAAAGGCAAGGACTTTTTCCGGTATTCACCCTCGAAAAAGAGTCCTTGTCTATTTTATACTAAATTTTCGCAAAATTGTCAATTGAATGATAGTTTTACTCTGTAAAATCTGCCGAGCCTGCGGCATCTCCGGAGCGGTATATTCAGAGCAGTATATCAGTCAAACCTCAGCGCCATCCTCACATCCCTGCAGCCTGTTGCCTTTGAAATACTGTCAGCCAGCTCCTTCGCCTCTGCCATTTTTTCGAATTCATCAAAATATGTGATGAATCTGCATCCGGAAAGCAGCTGCACCAGTCCTTCCTGTCTGATTGCATCCGCAAAGCTGCGCAGGAGTTTTCTCCATTCCTCCTCTGTGCGTTTCCCCGAAACCACCTCGATGCAGAGCGTCAGCTTCATTTCCTTTGCCTCTGAAAGCACTTTTTTCACAAAGTCCATATCGAACTGTGCCTCACCGTCATTCACAGACATTATATCTTCATCAAACAGCGGTATGCAGATTTCATTTACTCCGGACTCGCGCCGGCTTTCAAGAATCATCTGCATTTTCATCTTGCTGCCCTTGTATTTGCTGATCTGTCTTTCGAATTTCTTTTTCCAGCTTTCTCCGGCGTCCGCCGCTTTCATGAGAGAGGCATTTGTCTCATCCATATTAGAAAGCACAAGTGCTCGTCCGAATCTTTCTATGAACTCCGATATGCCGTACTCCCGGAAATCACTTCCCGCCTGCCTGCGCTTTTCATTCAGCTTTTTATGCTCGGACGGTGTTCTTCCATACCACTTCTTGAATCCCTTGTAGATGTATTTCGGATCGGAAAACCCGCAGCTGAACGAAATCTCATTAATGCTTTTCTTTCCGGTCAGCATCATTTTCTCTGCTTTTTCGGACCTGACGGATGTAATATAATCTGTCAGGTTCATATTGGTTGCTTTTTTCCAGAACTGTGAAACATAATTTCTTCCTATGAATTCCTGCTGAGCGAGCTGGTCCATATCAAGCTTCTCACCGTAGTGAAGATCTATTTCCTTGATAAGTCTGTAATATCGCTGCATCTGGTCCTCGGGAAGCTCACGTCCGTTGTGATAGTGTACGAAATCGTATCTGCTGATAAATATATTCATCAGCTGATCTGCTCTTTCGTTTATGTTATTCACATCCGGCGCTTCCTCCGAAAATTCAAGTATCAGGCTCGATACCAGCTTCCGCACTTCTGTATTGTATTTAAGCTGCACGTTGTTGGCGTTAAAGCTTTCGCATTCAAAGAAAATATAATCAAGATATTCATATTTTTCTCTGAAGCATCCGAAATCCAGATAAAGCGAAACAACAAGCGCTCCGTCTTCACTGCATATATAGTGTATATCTCCCCGGTTTACAACGGTAAAATCCTTTTTTTCCATATGAAAGCTGTCATATGCGGAAAAAAGATCAAGCTCGCCGTCAAGCACAAACAGAAGCTCTATGCATTCATCATGATAATGAGGCTCATATTTTCTGACATTATACGCTCTGACTGCTGCCGACGTTCCCGGCATAAATGAAACAATTTCTTTTTCAACCATGATTCAGCACTGATTCCTCCCGATATATAATAGTCCTGCCGTATCGCCTTATATTTTTCCCGCATCCTGCTGCCGGATAATACTTTAATCTCAAATCGACGCGACACTTTATTATTATATCGTTAAAAGATAATTTTTTCAAGGACAGTGCCCTCCCCGGCATAATTTCACTGAAGCCTTAATGCCGGTTTTATGAAATTCCTGCAGCCGGCTTTACACTTGTCTTGTTTTCATTTCTTCTGCCGCGCCAGTTCAGACAGCTTGCTTTCGAATCTGTCCTTTTTAGTACACTCGGGTATCTTAGTAGGGTATTCTCCGCTGAAGCACGCATGGCAGTACTCATCACATCCGGTCAGCGATGAAAGCTCCTTCCTCGGAAGAAACCCCAGGCTGTCTGCTCCTATGATTTCCGCAATCCCGTCAATCGAATGATGACATGCTATCAGATTTTCTCTGGAATCGATATCAGTTCCGTAATAGCACGGATTCATAAACGGCGGCGCGGATATTCTCATGTGCACTTCCTCTGCACCCGCATCTCTCAGCAGCTTTACTATCTGTCCGCTCGTAGTGCCGCGTACTATCGAATCATCAACAATGACGACTCTTTTGCCGGCAACCTCTTCATGAATCGGGCTTAATTTTATTTTCACCTTATCAAGTCTGCTTTCCTGCCCCGGAGAAATAAAAGTTCTTCCTATATATTTGTTCTTTATAAAGCCCATACCGTATGGTATTCCCGACTCCTCTGCGAAGCCCAGCGCCGCATCAATTCCGGAGTCAGGCACCCCGACCACTACGTCCGCATCCGCGGGATGTGTGCGTGCAAGTATTCTTCCTGCGTTTTTTCTTGCTTCATGCACCGAAACACCATCTATAACCGAATCAGGACGGGCAAAATAAATATATTCAAAAATGCATGTCCTGCGTTCTTTTATGCCGCAGTGTGTCCTGTCTGAGCGCACTCCGCTGTCATCGAATACAATTATCTCACCCGGCATTACATCACGCTCAAATTCTGCGCCGGCCGCTGCAAGAGCGCAGCTCTCCGATGCCACGACATATGTTCCGTCCGCCGTCTTTCCATAGCACAGCGGTCTGAACCCGTACGGATCTCTGGCAGCTATGAGCTTTGCCGCCGACATGAGAACCAGTGAATACGCGCCATCCAGCCTTTTCATCGCGCTTCGGAGTGCGACTTCTATAGACGGCGTCTTCAGCCTTTCCTGAGTCACAATGTAGGCAATTATCTCGGTATCACTCGTCGTATGGAAAATCGCACCTCCGAGCTCCAGCTCGCTCCTCAGCTCGAATGCATTGCTGAGGTTTCCATTGTGCGCCACAGCCATCTTTCCCTTCTGATGATTGACTTCTATCGGCTGACAGTTCGAACGGTTTGTTGCTCCCGTCGTTCCGTATCTGACATGACCGACTGCCATTCTGCCCTGCGGGAACTTCTGCAGAACATCTTTCGAAAATACTTCACTTACCAGCCCAAGGTCTTTGTATGAATCAAAGACACCGTCGTCATTCACAACTATGCCGCAGCTTTCCTGACCTCTGTGCTGAAGAGCATAAAGGCCGTAATATGCCAGCTCTGCGGCAGCTGTCGGTTCTTTCGCAAATACGCCGAAGACCCCGCATTCCTCATGTATGTTTTCACTCATTTCCGGTTCCCTCCGTTTCAGACTCCGCTATTTATATATTGAAATTATTTTTTCTGCTATATCGCGTCTTGTGACACAGTGATCCATCGCGCACTTTTCTATATAACGATGCGCCTCTTTTTCCGACATTCTGAGCTGCTCGATAAGCAGCAGCTTTGCCCTGTTGACTATCCTTATCTCCTCCATTTTTTCTTCGATTGTCGCTGTCTTCTTTTCCATGCGCCTCAGCCGTTCCCGGATACCGCACAGTATCAGCAGCGACTGGTTTATCGCCGAAACAGGCGCCGGCTTCGACATTACTATAATGCCATATGGAGAAATACCTGCCGCCACATCATGATAGACATCCGCCTTTGCAAAAAACAGCACTCCGGCACCGCTGCTTTCACACACTTCAAGTGCCAGCTCAGTGCCGTAATCATCCTTGAGCGGTGCATTGATAATCATTATGTCAAAATTTCTTTCAAGGAGATGTCTTCTTGCAGATGCTGCACTGCCGGCTGTGATTACAGGTCCGTATCGCGTCTCAGGGAGAAGCTTTCTGATTGAATCATTGAATTTTGATGATGAAGATACCAGAAGAACGCTGTAGCTGTGTTCCATAAGGTCCATTTGTTTCTCCCCCCCTTTCTCCGATAATCACTTTGGTTAAATGCACTCAAAAGTCCTCTCCGCCGGATATTTGTCCAAGGTGCTGAGGCGGACTGCTGTATACTGATGCAGCAGCATATTGATAACTGCTGTCTGCACAGCTGAACTTTATATTATGTAAATCGCATATTGTGTAAATCTCACTGTTATTTCGTATAGTGCTCAATCAGTGTTTCCGGCAGTACAGATGCAATAAACTCGCTGTCTTTTGCTGTCTTCCTGGCCTCCGTCAGTGTTTCCGGCAGCACAGCGTACTTTGCCGTAATATCTGCCGGTGCCGTATATAAATTAATATCCGCAGGCTCCGGAAGCTCATATCCGTTCTTTATCCCATCCATCCCGGCATAAATCATCAGCGCATATGCAATATAAGGATTACATGCCGGATCCGGAGATCTCAGCTCTGCACGTCTGTATTCTCCGTATGCAGCCGGTATTCTTATAAGCTGCGATCTGTTTTCACTTGACCACGATATATATTTAGGCGCTTTGTTCGCACCCAGTCTTATATATGAATCCTCTGCAGTATTCAGAAATACCGTCATTTCCGCAATATGCTTCAGAATGCCGGCTATCACATGAGGCAGTACATCCCTGCCGCTGCCGGATTTTGCCGAGAAATTGATATGCATGCCGTTTCCCGGTCTGTTTTTTATCGGCTTCGGTGAAAAGTCCGCATATATTCCGTTCAATGTAGCTATCGAATTGACAACCGACAGAAAAGTAACTGCATCATCTGCTGCTTTAAGCGGCTCTGCATACCTGAAATCTATCTCGTTCTGCCCCGGACCCTCTTCATGATGCGAGCTTTCCGGTCTTATGCACATCTGCTCAAGAGTAAGACATATTTCACGGCGCACATTCTCGCCTTTATCTTCAGGGGCAATATCCATATATCCCGCACTGTCATACGGTTCGCCAGTCGGCTCTCCGTTCTCATCTCTCTTGAAGAGATAGAATTCCATTTCGGATCCGAATGCAAAGCTCACTCCGTTATCTTCAGCATACGCTGAGGCACGCCTGAGCAGATTTCTGGTATCCGCCTCAAACTGAGTTCCGTCCGTACGCATGACATTGCAGAACATTCGGACCACCTTGCCGTGCTCCGGTCTCCACGGCAGGAACGATAATGTCGATGAATCCGGTCTGAGCAGCAGATCGGAATACACTTCACCGCCGAAACCCTCGACTGCCGAGGCATCAATAGCTATACCATATTCAAATGCACGCTCCAGCTCTTTGGGCATAATCGAAATGTTTTTCTGTCTGCCATAGATATCACAGAATGCCATACGAATGAATTTTACATCTTCCTCTTCGACAAACTGCATCACTTCATCCTTTGAATACATCATTTATCATCGCCTGCCTTTCTGTTTATTTCTGTTAAATGCATGATAGTGGTCCCTGCTTTCCGTAAAAATCGTTCGCAGCAGCAGCTTTGATTTTTCTCCGCATATACTGCTGCACAATTAATATGTTTTTTATTAATGCCCGGCCAATTTCTCAGCCGAAGATTTACTGCGCCATAAAATAAAAAAACAAAGGCTGTCACAAAAATAAGGATTGTCTGTAATCCTTATATCTTATGTACGAACGCCTTTGCCCGCTGATACTTTATTATATGCCCCGATATCTGCACTGTCAACTTTTTTGTCATTTTTCAGACATTCTTTTGTGACCTTTCCTGTACCGGATTAAAATCACATCTGGAGCACTGAAATACAGCACTGAATAAAAGAGATTTAAAAAATCTGTT
>CAVECM010000007.1:0-52759 GCA_963614095.1 Bacteroidaceae bacterium | reverse complement strand
TACAGGAGGGATTATGTTAACGAAAATAGCTGAAAATATATATAAAAAGGTAGTGCCGCTTCCGAACAATCCGCTTAGAGAAATCAATGCATATATAATTACCGGTCAGAAACCGGGAGACAAGAGCCTTCTGATTGATACCGGATTCAACAGGCCGGAATGCGAGGAGGCACTGCAGAGTGCTTTTGATGAGCTGAAAATCGATAAAGTGGACGTTTTTATTACTCATCTGCATTCTGACCACTGCGGTCTCGTACCTAAATTTGCAAAAAAAGACAGTATAATTTATTCCGGTGAAACTGACGGAGAATTGATGAACTTTGAGGCGGGCAACCTTTACTGGGCAATTCTGGATGATTTGTTTATCAAATTCGGTTTTCCAAAAGCAGAATTCGGAAGAAATACCGATATTCACCCGGGCAGAAAATATGTGCATGATTCCAAGATAAATTTCACATATGTAGATGAAGATGACATCCTCGAATACGGCGGATACAGGCTGAGCCCTGTACTGACTCCGGGGCATACCCCGGGGCACATGGGGCTTTATGATAAAGAAAAGAAAATATATTTCTGCGGTGACCATATTTTAGGCACAATAACTCCTAACATAACTATCGAGCTCGGTGCAGATAACCCGCTTAAGGATTATCTTGACAGCCTTGCGAAGGTGGAAAAGCTCGGCGTGGATCTGCTGCTGACAGCACACGGCACACCGGTGGAGGATATGCATGCCAGGATAAAAGAACTTTTCAAACATCATGAAGAAAGACTTGCTGAGGCTGAGTCTATACTGGGAAGCGAATGGAAAACACCGTATGAGGTAGCCAGGGACATGACATGGGAAATAGACTGCAGAAACTGGGACGAATTCCCGGCGCCTCAGAAATGGTTCGCAACAGGTGAAGCGATATCGCATCTGCAGTATATGTATTATTCCGGGAGAATTCTGCGCGATGAGATAAATGATATTTATCATTACCATAAGAAGACGGATTAAAGCACAGAAGATGAATGTTGGAACAGAGGAGTATATGACAGAGCATAAAACGGGCAGAATTTTTATAACAGGAGATAAACACGGATCGATGCTTCCTTTTTTCGGACTGCATGAAAAAGGAGAAATCAGTGAAGGAGATATATTGATAATTGCCGGCGATGCAGGATATGTATGGGACGATGACTATAAATATAAAATAGAAACACTGGAGCAGCTCTTTGCGGGTGAAATAGCTTTCATAGACGGAAATCATGAAAATCATGCACTGCTCGGCGGCATGGAAGTCACGGAATGGAACGCCGGCAGAGTGCACAGGGCAGGCGAGCGTGTGTATCACCTGATGCGAGGCGAGATATATTCGATATATGGCAGCAATATATTCACGTTCGGAGGGGCAAGATCGAACGATATTGACAGACGTACAGAGGGTGAAAGCTGGTGGAGAGAGGAAGAACCGACAGACGAGGAGATGGAGTACGGCAGGAGAAATCTCCAGGACAACCTGGACCGGATAGATTACGTTATCACTCATGAGACCCCGGGCTTTGCACGTGACTCGATCTCGCGTTTCAAGGAAATCGAACCGGATTATCATCTTCCGGGTATACTGGATGAATGGTACAAGGAGATTTCGAATGGAAAGCGCTTCAGTAAATGGTATTTCGGACATATGCATGTGGATCAGCAGATTGCACCGGATCTGCGCGCGATACACAACGACATACTGGTGCTCGGCGAGGAGACAAAAGTCAGCTGGGCATAATGTGCAGGAAAGCACAGGTGTAAGTGTGCAGTAGGCACAAGTGAAGCAGTACGGATAAAATAAACAAAGCAGATATATTAACCGAATGTGGATGAAACGCATCTCCTGCACCAGAGGTACCTAAGAGCAATTTACACACAAATTTGGACTTGACGGGTTTGTGAAAATGAGCAAATTTATAAGTGGTAATTTTTCCTTTATATGATATAATAGACAAAGTGTGTAATTTTACAGTAAGTGTAATTATGCAGAAAATCCAAGTTATAGTTTTTTTATACTGTTTTACATTTAGGAGAATTAATAATGTCTAAGGAAAAAAAGGAAAGAGAGATCATTGCAATCAATGAGAAGCCGCCTGTAGGCAAATGGATACCGCTGAGTATACAGCATACATTTGCGATGTTCAGTGCGTCCGTGCTTGTTCCTGTACTGTTCGGGATACCGGCTTCAATCGTTCTGCTGATGAACGGAATAGGCACACTGCTGTTTATTCTTATCACAAAGGGCAGATCACCGGCATACCTCGGTTCGAGCTTTGCGTTCCTGTCACCGGGATTTATCGTTATCGGCAGCATGGGATATCAGTATTGTCTGGGCGGATTCATCTGTGCGGGTGTGATATTCTGTATAGTTGCGATAATCATAAAATTTGCAGGTGTAAACTGGATCGATGCAGTGCTTCCGCCTGCAGCCATGGGTCCTATCGTTGCACTCATCGGTCTTGAGCTCGCAGGTTCTGCAGCAAGCACAGGCGGTATCGTAAGTTCAGACGGTTCGGCTATTGACCCTAAATTTGTATTTGTGTTCATTTTTACGCTGGCTCTGGCTATCATCGGACAGGTTGTGTTCAGAGGATTCGCGGCAGCAATAGCTATTCTCATCTCTATAGTTGCAGGATATGTGCTTGCCATGATAATGGGTCTTGTGGACTTTACGACAGTTACAGAAGCAAATGTGTTCGCACTGCCTGCATTTATGGCGCCAAAGTTCAGCCTGAGCGCAATTGTTATAATAATACCGGCATCGCTCACTGTTATTTCAGAACATATCTCACACCAGATTGTTACCAGCGAAATCGTAGACAGAGACCTGCTCAGAGATCCGGGGCTTCACCGCTCACTGTTTTCAGACGGTCTTTCAACAATAATATCAGGATGCTGCGGTTCAGTACCTACAACTACATATGGTGAAAATATCGGAGTTATGGCTGTAACAAAAGTTTACAGTGTATGGGTTATCGGAGGAGCCGCTGTATTCTCAATTCTGCTTTCATTCTTCGGACAGGTAAGTGCACTTATCAGTACTATTCCGGGACCGGTAATGGGCGGTATCAGCTTCCTGCTTTACGGAATGATTGCCGCATCCGGAATCAGACTCCTTGTTGACAAGAAGGTAGATTATTCGAAGCCTAGAAATCTTGCGATGACAGCAGTAGTTTTCGTAGTCGGCCTTTCGGGAGCTTCTATTCAGGTCGGTGAGGTGCAGCTTACAGGTATGTGTCTTGCCACAATTGTGGGCATCATTATGGGACTTGCAATGTTCATTATCGACAAGTGCGGATGGGCAAACGATGCAGAGTAATAATTATGCGCTGCAGTAATTACGCATAGTAATATTATATAGAATGGCAGAAACATATAAGAATGATAAGATGATGCAAAGGCTCAGACTGTGCTTTTGCATTCGGGAATATGAGATGCTGTATTCCTGGCTTTATCATTCGGATGCGATAATATTGATTGTCGGATAATGTCGAAATAAAACGCTTGTAAGTTGTCTGCAGGCGTTTTATTATTATATTCAGAGAAGACGACTCAAATGTGTTCAGAAACATCAGTTCAAAAGAGAAAGGACGGTATGCAGATGTTCAGAGAAATGCGCAGATTCAAGCAGCAGCTTACCGAGGAGGAATGCCTCAGAGTTTTAAAAGAAGAATGGAGAGGTGTACTTTCACTGCATGGGGATGATGGGTATCCATATGGTGTCCCGATGGATTTTTATTATGACGAGGATGAGAATAAGCTTTATTTTCACTGTGCAAAGGAAGGGCACAAGATCGATGCGGCAAGAGCTGATGATAAGGTTTCATTCAGTGTAATTGATAAGGGAGTTCATGCAGACGGCGACTGGGCACTCACATTCAACAGTGTTATTGTGTTCGGCAGGATTAAACTGCTTCCGAGCGATGAGAAATCAATGGGAAAGCTTCGTCAGCTTGCGGCCAAGTGCTATCCGACGATGGAAGAGGTCGAAGTGGAAATGGCCAAGGATTCGGACAGAGTCCAGGTTCTGGAAATTACTGTTGAGCACATGACAGGAAAAAGAGTTCACGAAAAATAGAATGACTGCATACAGCAGATTGTCAGCAATTCCTGCGAAAAAAACCTCGAAATATGGTATAATATGTATATGCTGTTTTTCAGCTGCATAATAATCAGTCAGCGGAGGCGTTTTTATGAGCAGAAAGTTTATACTCAACTTTGACTATGCTTTGATTCAGGGAACATACTGGGGATTTTATATTGTTACAGCTATTTTTGTATCGGTTTATTTGCTCGGGAAGGGATATTCCAATACTTCAATCGGCATTGTAATCGCAATGGGAAATATTCTGGCGATTTTTCTTCAGATGCTGATGGCTGATATAATGGACAGATCGAAAAAAATAAATGATATATCTCTGATTAAAATAATGCTGGCTCTGCTGTTTGTACTGACCTGTGCGATACTGTTTATCGGCAGCAGATCACTGATTCTGACAGTGATATATACAGTGGTAATTGTTGTACATACTGCGCTTCACCCGATTGTAAACTCATTGAGCTTTACATTAAGCCGAGGCGGAGAGCAGGTGAACTTCGGAATAGGCAGAAGCATGGGTTCTCTGGTGGCTGCAGTGCTTGGTCTTGCCATGGGATATATGGTTTCGGACTTCGGCGTTGATGTGATAATCATAACAGGGCTTGTAATGCTTCTCATTATGGAAATTGCGATGTTTGTGACCGGCAGCCATTACAAAAGGCTGTGTACGGCTGCTGAAAAAGAGCTAGACGGCTCATACATAACGGATAATGATGCAGCTGCGGATGAAGCGGGGGCTGACTGCATGGCCGCAGAAGGAGCGGATAGTGCTGCCGTATCTGAAGAGTCCGGCGGCAGCAGTGCAGCCGGCATTGCAGAAAAAGAAAACGTAAGCTCTGCAGAAATCGGATACGGTGAATTTATTAAGGAAAACAAGGCATTTATGCTGATGAGCTTCGGTGTGGCGGCACTTTTTTTCGGTAATGTTATCCTTGAAAATTTCACTATACAGATTGTGGACAGTATCGGAGGTGATACTGCACAGATGGGTATAGTGGTGTTTGTACAGGCGATACTTGAAATGCCGGCGATGCTTTTTTTCGGCAATCTGAAAAGCAGATTCTCATATGTTTTCCTGCTGAGAGCATCAGTTGTATTTTTTGCGGTAAAGATAATAATGGTATGGCTGGCCCCTTCTATGATATTTATTTATATTGCACAGTTTAATCAGGTGCTCGGATACGGGCTGATGCTCCCCGCAATGGTCGGATTCATAAATGAAATAATGCCGCAGGGAGAAGCTGTGAGAGGACAGGCTGTATTTACAACGGCAATCACAGTGGGAAATGTGATCGGATGTGTGTTCGGCGGCAGAATTCTTGATCTTTCAACCGTGGGAACACTGCTGTGCATCAGTTCGATGATTACTGTTGCAGGAGGATTTGTGATTTCTGCAGCTGTAAAGCACTGCGGCAAAGACACAGCTGAGTGCGGCAGACATATATAGCCGCATCGGACGCACAGTTGAGTGCATCAGAGACTGCTGCATACAGCTTATTCAGCAAATCGAGACCGGTGCATACAATCAAGTGCACCAGGTCGGCGGCATATGCGGTATGATTCATAAATTGTATTAAAAAACTCTGAAAATCAAAGCTTCAGAGTTTTTTCTATGTGCCATTCTGTGATGTATTCAGACAGAAATTCTTTTGCCCTCCGGCTGTCTGCAGCAGTTATTTTCTCGGGCTTTTTCATATACTCGGCATATTTTGCACGGTGTTTTGACGGAGTGGTTCCCCACCATTTATTGAATGCCGCATAAAAATATTTATTGTCGGAAAACCCGCATGCATATGAAATTTCCGAAACAGGCATGTCAGTGTTCAGAAGCAGCTGCTCCGCTTCATAACAGCGTATGTATTTAATCATATTGCTGAAGCTGTGAAAAACAGTTCTTCTGATAAATTGTGAAAAATAGTTTTTATTAATATGTTCAGATTCTGCCAGCTGTGAAATGGTGATTTTCCTGGAATAATTTTCATTGCAGTAACTGACTATTCTGTAAAACCTTTCATAAAGGTCATTGTTCATGTGTTTTGTCTGATTTTCATAATTGAACCAGTTGAAATATTCCAGCAGAATTTCAATAAGAGTATCAGGCAGTTCATCACAGCGCGATCCCTGTGTATAATTATCATAGGCGAATGTCAGAAGTATGTCTTTGATATCTGACATTGCTTTCTCCTGATAGGGAAAACAGTGAGAGCTTTCACATGCGAACAGTACCGGAGCCAGCTGCTCCCACGGCACCTCAAGCCTGGTAAGATCCAGGTGAAAAAGTATTGTTTTGTTAGGTACATCTGAATAGATGTAGTGAATGTCCCTGTAATCCACAGAAAAAAGTTCACCGGAGTTTATACGTACTCGCTGGTGACCGGCAATCAGATTGACATGTCCGTCAAGGCAGAATACAAGTTCCAGCTCTTTGCTGTGAAAATGAGGCATTACATTTGTTATGCTGTAAATTCCTATATGGTATCGTTTGCCATTGTTGTATTTTATTTTATCTTCTTTTATTTTCATTTTTACATCGATGCTCTTTTCTTTTGGCGGTTAAGATTATTATCCTGCATAGTCTGCTTTGACATTTGTGACCGAAGTACTGCCGCGGCTGAGGTAATGCAGGAAATCTGCAGCGGCTCCGTTTCTGAGTTGTTTTGAATTCAATTAAATTATACAGTCGTTTTTCTTATCCGTATAGTCGAATTTTAGTTATTTAAAGTTTTTTTTGATAAAAAACAGCTATAGCGAAAACCATTAATCTGTAACATAATAAAGAAGAAGAACTAAACGGAATTTTCAAAATTCCAGAATGTTTCAAAATATTACGAAACAGCACGTGGTTTACTAACTGACGGAAAGGAGATATTGCTATGACTGACCTGAATGGTGAAAAAAGAATAGACGGTGTGGCCGGTCTGAAAAAACATACGATGAAGCCAATACAGGTGGCGTTCCTGCTCTTCTGCCTTGTGGCTGCAGGTGCATTCGGTATAGAAGATATGATACCGACAAGCGGTCCGGGGTTAACGATGATTATGCTCGTGCTGTTTGCGGTAATATGGGCTCATCCTATCAGCCAGGTGGTCTCGGAACTCAGTGCTCTGATGCCGTCTGAGGGCGGAATTTACGTATGGGTCAAGGAGGCACTCGGAGAATTCTGGGGATTCTGCATGGGCTGGTGGGGAACCGTTTCCATATATCTCTCATCAGCAGCATATGTTGTTCTTATCGTCGGATATGCAGGCAAATTCATACCGGCACTGAACGATCCCACGGTTGCATTTATTGTAAAGCTCGCGATAGTTGCATTCTTTACGATAATAAATCTTATGGGACTTAAAGAAGTAGGTGCGATAAGCACAATATTGTCGATATGCATACTCATCGGCTTCACTGCAGTTACTGTGGTAGGCTTTGCAAACTGGCAGTACAATCCGATAGAACCGATTGTACCGGAGGGTCAGTCGATAATAGATTCGCTGGGAGGCAGTATCTGTATAGTAATATGGATGTACTGCGGATATGAATGCGTTTCGAATATGGCAGGAGAAATAGAAAATCCGGAAGTTATCCCGAAGGGCTTCAGAATAGCGATGCCTCTTATAGCAATAAGCTATATTCTGCCTACGGCAGCAGGCCTGGTATCAGTAGGCGACTGGGAAAACTGGGGTACCGACGGAACAGGATACGGCGATGTGCTGACTCAGTTCATGGGCTATGGCTGGGGAGTAGCATTTCTTGTTATTGCGATACTCTCGCAGGCAGCAATATTCAATTCATACATTGCAGCCGGCTCCAGAGGATTCTTTGTAATGGCGGATGATAATCTCTGTCCGAGATTTCTCGTAAAAGTCAGCAGGAAAAGAGGAGTGCCTGCTCTTGCGATACTGCTGCTGGGTGTTTTCACCGCAATAATGATGAACTTTGACTTTTCCACACTGCTGGTTATTGTAGGACCGCTGGCACTGATGGTATATGTAATACTCGGAATGTCACTGGTTATAATCAGAAAAAAATATCCGGTGGAAGAGAGAAAGTGCTGGTACATAAAGGGCAGCAGATTCAAGGTGCTGGTATATGCATATGTGCCGATGGTTATAGCTGTAATTGCACTGCTCGTTAACGGAACTGAATATTTTCTGCTGGGATTCGTTTCGATAATGTCCGGCCTGATAGCATACGTGATATTCAAGCTTATGTACGGCGGGCTTTACAAAAATGACCCGGAAAAATATCCGATTAATCCGAAGACAAAGCTGGCAAAGGGAGATATAGTCAGATTCGGTGCATTCATACTGGCGTTCGGGATATATGCAGTTGTCGGGAGCATTTTCCTGACATGGTACGAAGGATCATGGGGACCGGAATATTATCTGGAAACATATGGTTCGGGACTTATGAGCAACTTCTGGCTGATGATAAATATAGCAAGAATAGGCGGAGCAGCGGCGGTAATCGCAGGAGCGCTGATGCTCATAATCGGCAGGAAAAAAGATCCTGTAAGCTGAAAAGACAATAAAACAATCAGACATAAATGATAAGAAAGGGCATGAAGATTGATATGAAAGCAGATATTGTACTTAAAAACGGGAAAATTTTCACACAGAACGAAAAAGCTCTCTGGGCGGAAGAAATAGCCTTCAGCGGGAAGAAGATACTATGTGTCGGAGAAAAGGGATGCTGCGATAAATGCATATCCGACGACACAGAAGTGATTGACCTCGGGGGAAAGACAGTACTCCCGGGGCTGCTGGATGGCCATACGCATCCGAATACTGTTGCAAAGACAATATGGCATGTAAGAATGCCCTTATATTATGAAAAAGACAAGCTGATGGAAACCATCAGAGAATATGCAGAAAAAAATCCCAAGGAAAAGGTGCCGTATTTCTACGGAGAAGGCTACTATGCAGAAACCTTCGGAAGCGAGGGACCGAAAAAAGAAGACCTTGACGAAATTTTTCCGGACAGACCGGCAAGAATGCAGGATTTTACAGATCATGCATGCTGGTACAACTCCATTGCACTCGATATGCTGGGCGTTGCAGACGGAAGCGGTCACATTGAAAGCCCGATAGGCAAAGCGGAGGTTATCAGGGATAAAAACGGCGAACCTACAGGATGGGTACTGGAAGCCGGTCCGGACGGTGATATCGGAGTATATGATTCAATAGGCTGGCATCCGCCGCAGGGTACGGAGGAAGAGGCAGTCGGGCCGTTTCTTGATTTCCTTAAAAGCAAAGGCGTGATGGCACTGATGGACGGATTCACAGAAGGCGAGGACGCAATAAAGTCGTTTTATGAAATGGATAAAGCCGGAAAATTCAATCTGTTTTATGAAGGAACAAGCATAATGGGCAGCTGTGACAAGGTTGATGAAGCTATAGCCAGAGTGCATGAGTGGAGAGAAAAATACACAACAGATCACATACACGTAAATACTGTTAAGTTCTTTATGGACGGTACCAATGAAATGGGTGACAGCGCAAGCCTTGAACCGCTGAAAAATGATCCGACAGGTGAAAATTACGGCATGATGAATGCAACTGAGGAAGAGCTTACGCAGGTTATGGTGAAGCTCAACAAGGAAAAAATAGACCTTCACATACATGTAGTATGTGACCGCGGATTCAGAACATGCTGCAATGCGGTAGAAAATGCAAAGCGCATATGCGGCGATGACTGGAGTATATATGTTACGCTGGCTCACTGCGAACTGATGCATCCGGATGACATGAAGCGTGTGGCTGAGCTTGGCATATTCCTGGACTGGAGCACTCACTGGGCAGGCGGATATTTCGGCGAGGGCGCTATAGAATATCTCGGCCGCGAGAGATGGGATACCATGTATGACTTTACTAAAGTAATAGCCGACGGAGGAGTAGTTGGATTCTCCAGTGACGTATTCAGCTATTCGGAAGCAGGAAGAGCTGATCCGTATTTCGGAATGCAGACATCAATGACCAGAG
Organism: Bacteroidaceae bacterium; assembly: GCA_963614095.1. Taxonomy (GTDB): domain Bacteria; phylum Bacillota; class Clostridia; order Peptostreptococcales; family Anaerovoracaceae; genus Lentihominibacter. The sequence continues at coordinate 42,663 of CAVECM010000007.1, read as the reverse complement.
TTGATATAGAAGACCCTCTCGATCCGGAAAGATTCCCGGGCAGTGTAAGAGCTCCTGAAAGTGCGAAACTGACGCTTGAGCAGCTGCTGAAGGGATATACGTACAATAACGCTTTAAGAATGAGAATGCTTGACAGAGTCGGCACGCTGGAAGAAGGAAAGCTGGCAAATGCGATTGTGCTGAATAAAGATATCTTCACTCTTGATCCGTTCGAGGTGAAGACTGTCAGTCCGGACATGGTTTTCTTCGAGGGAAAGAGTCAGGAAATAAAAGAAGTGACATTTTAAGAAAGCACCGTAAGAGAGCGCCGGGAATGAAGCGGCATAAATGGTATAAAACGCTGAAACGGCAGTGTACAGAAGATTGTTTAATACGTTTATAAACTTTTATAAACGAGGTAATATGTATTAATCAAAACACCCATAAAAGAAAAAGGAGATGTGAAAAATGGGCAAGAAGATCTTAGTATTAGGAACAGGAGCACAGGGTTCAACAGTAGCACAGAGAATGGACGAGGAGCCGAATGTTGATAAGATTATCTGCGCAGATGCAGACCACAAGGCTGTCGATGAGCTTGTTAAGATTCTGACTAAAGCTGAGGGAACCTATGTGGATGCAGATGATACAGAAAGCATTATAAAAGCTGCTGAAGGTGTTGATCTCATTGTTAATGCCCTTCCTATCAGATTCGCTCCGAAGGTTATGGATGCGGCGATAGCAGTGAAAGCAAATTATCAGGATTTCGCAGCAACAGATATATTTGACAAATGGTGGCCTCACTGTATCGAAATTCTGTACAATGATTATGGGAAGAGATTCAAGGAAATCGGAAAGATGGCAATTATCGGTACCGGATCAGCTCCGGGCATGATGTGCGTTGCCACAAAGAACAGCATGAAATATCTCGATACATGCGATGATATACTGATGATGGTATACGAGGGCGTTGAAGCCAAGAGGTTCCTGCCGTTCTGGTGGTCACCGTTCACAGCACTTTCGGATATGGTAGATGAAACATATGCACTTAAAGATGGTGTGCTTGTTGAAACAGAGCCTCATTCACTTCCTGTAAAGAGGCACTTCAAGGGCTGCGAAAGAGAAGTTACTCTTGTAGAGCATGCTCATGACGAAACTGTATACATGGGACTGAACAAGGATACTCATTTCAAGGGCGCAAAGAATATAAACTTCAAGTACGGCGGAGTAGGCATCGAATTCTCGACACCGCTTTACAGAGCCGGACTTCTCAGCAGAGAAGAGGAGACTTACAAGGGACACACGTTCATACCGTTTGATGTAATCGTAAGCCATCTGCCGCCTGCACCGAAGTATCATGATGAAATCAAGGAAATACTTGATGAGGGTCTTGTAAGAGATGAGGGTGCATTCGTAGTAGAATCCACAGGAACGAAGGATGGAAAGAAGGTTCTGGTAGAGACATATGTTTATGCGCCGGGCTGTGCTGAATCATTCGAAAGAGCAGGCATTACAGGCGAGCAGTATCTGACGGGACAGTGCGGATCGCTCTTTACCAAGATGTTTGTAAATGAAGACTACAGCCAGACAGGCCTCATTTCATCGGATATGCTGACATATGAGGAATGCGACAAGTATCTTGCATATGCAGCTGCACTGGATATCACTCTCGAAGTGGAAGTAAAGCCTCTGTAGGCCATATAAACTTCTGCAGGTTATATAAATCCGGGTATTAAATAACCCGGCAAATCCCGGGAGACCATCGGCCGGCTTTGAAAAATCATTGCCGAACTCCCGGAAATCCATTGGCGGATTTTGTAACTTCAGAAGTGCTCAGAGATATTTAAACATGAGATTCGGGAAATAACTTCCTAAAACAATATAATACAAATAATTACAGCAAAAGGGACTGCCGGTCATGTACATTATAATATACAGACCGGCAGCCTTTGTCTGTGCGCATCACAGATAGCGTTCAATCAGTATATAAGTCCGGTCTTTTCTTGTCTGACCGCCGACCTCACGCAGATATGCCTTGCCCTTCCCGCGGAGCACAATTTTGTCGCCCTCTTCGACTTTCGCATCAGGTTTTTCAGTCTGCATACTGTTGACAAAAATAATGCCGGAGCGAATCGCTTCCGCAGCCTTTGCACGCGAGAGGCGGAATGAGGATGAAACAATATTGTCAAGCCTTAATGAAGCGACTGTATCTTTTATCATGACAGTCTTTGCCTCGGGAATGTGCAGTTCAGATACAGGAACCGCTTCAAGACTGAGAGCCGTGCGGCCGGCTTTCGTATAATCTGTCAGAAGAAAATCCCGGATATCATCCATGATTATCACATCGGCGCCGTTTTCGCGCACAAGTATGTCTCCCGTCATTTCACGCCTGATGCCGAGAGCTGTGATTGATCCCAGATAGTCGCGGTGAGTCAGCTGCCTGCCGCCCGGTTTGGTTTTAATCCGTATCACAGAAATCGGACAGTCGGATTCGTCTGCATAATCAGGAAGAAAACATAGGGCCGTGCGCTCAGCTTCTCCATATCCGCCGTAGAAAACACATCTGACATCGCTGCTTTTACCCGTGAGTTCCCTGCAGAGTCCTTCCAGCAGGGAACGCTGACGCAGATCGAGAAAATCGGTATGAGTCAGGCGGTACTGTGAAAGGCACTGATTGAATTTATCTTCAGCGTTTGCGAGAAGTATTTTGTCGTCTTTTGTTATTTCCATTGTTGATGTCACTCTTTTCTTTTCTGATTTGTGCAGCATACTGTATTATATGTAAAGCTTCTGCACCTTGCTTCAATTATTATATGGGGCATGAGAGATGAACGCAACTGTTTTGCATTGAGATGTGTGCACTTTTATATTAGGGTGCGTGCGCTTTTGCATGTGGAAAGAACGGGAACTGTGTGCTATCATAGAAAAAGCGGTCTGCCGGTGCCGTCTGCCGAAAAACGGGCGGCCGGAGCTCGGGCATAATCAGATATAAATACAAATTGTGACTTAAAACGCAAATTATATAATCAAGCAAAATGTTCAATCGATTTAAAAAATATTCGGAATGGGGGAGCTTATGATAAAAGGAGAACTGAAAAGAGACGGCGGATATGCTGTGCCGTATGCAGCTGAGATAAGCGGCGGCGAGAAAATCTGTGTTATAGCTGCACATGGGTTTGCCAGCAGCAAGGAAAGTCCGACGGTGAAAATGCTCATGGAAAAACTGCCGGAACATGGAATTGCAGTGATGGCATTTGATTTTCCTGCGCATGGTGAAAGCCCGGTGAACGGCGATTATCTTACTGTGAAAAACTGCATCAGTGATTTTGCATGCATTGAGAAGCACGTCAGAGAGCTTTTGCCTGAAGCGGAGATATATCGCTTCGGCTCGAGCTTCGGAGCCTACATCACGATGATATATATGATGAAGCATGAAATAAGGAATTCGAGGGCCTTTCTGAGAAGTGCAGCGGTGAATATGTCGGAATATTTTCTTGAGCTTACGGATGAGGAGCGCACAGACCTGAATGAGAAGGGATACTTCGTTCTGGAGGACGAAGTGCGTCCGGTGAAAATAACGGCAGAGTTCATCAATGACCTGAGTGCGCATAATATAATGAAGGATTTTAATCCGGGCGGCTCGCAGTTCAGGATGATACACGGAAGCAGTGACGAGGATATCGCATACGAAAAAGCGAGAGCCTTTGCAGAAAAATATTGCATAGATCTTGTGACAGTGGAGGGCGGAGATCACAGGCTGTCGATACCGGGAGCACCGGAGCGCGTGCTCAGGGAGGCACTGGATTTTTTCGGAAAAGGGCAGGGGGCAATCGGAAAAGGGCAGGGAGCGAAATGAAAATACTGCTCACGGCTGTGAATGCCAAATATATACATTCCAATCCGGCTGTGTATGCTCTGGCGGCATATGCGGAAAAGCGGCTGACTATGGAAGAAAACAGGAAGCAGCAGGATGCAGAGTATCCGGCTGCGGGACACAGCAATATCCGGATAGAAATAGCTGAATATACGATAAATCAGCCGATTGGTAAGATAATAACCGATATATACATGAAAAAACCTGATCTCATAATGCTTTCATGCTATATATGGAATCTCCGGGAGATAGAAGAAATTGCATCAAATCTGGGAAAAGTCCTGCCGGATACGGACATATGGGCAGGCGGACCGGAGGTTTCATTTGATGCGAGGGATGTGCTCAGCAGAGTTCCGCAGCTCAAGGGAGTGATGTGCGGTGAGGGAGAGGAGACTTTTTTCGAGGTAGCCGAGGCATATGCAGACGCATTTTTTCATGATGCGGATACATATTCTTCTGATACGGGAGTGTATCATTCCGATGCGGGTGTGCTTTCTCATGACAGTGAAGCGGTTCGCAGAAAACCGGCGGATTATGCGCTGATGAGGGTGGACGGCATTGTGTTCAGAACCGGCAGCGGGAAAATTGTGACTTCAAAACCGCGGATGCCGATAGAGATGGACAGCGTACCCTTTCCATACGACAGCCTTGAGGATTTTGAAAACAGAATTGTGTATTATGAAAGCAGCAGGGGGTGCCCGTTCAGATGCAGCTACTGCCTTTCATCGGTGGAAAAATCACTGAGGCTTCGGGAATTCGGACTCGTGGAAAAAGAGCTGATGTTTTTCCTGAAAAACAATGTGCCGCAGGTGAAATTCATCGACAGAACATTCAACTGTGACAGGGAACGCGCTTTGAAAATATGGCGTTTTCTTAAAGAAAATGATAACGGTGTGACAAATTTTCATTTTGAAATCGCCGGCGATATAATGGATGAAGCGCAGCTTGATGTGCTGGGCGGACTCCGTCCGGGGCAGGTGCAGCTGGAAATAGGAGTGCAGTCAACGAATGAGAAAACTCTGAAGGCGATAAACCGTCCTATGGACTTTGACAAACTAAGCAGAGCAGTATGCAGAATAAAAGGTGCAGGGAATATACATCTGCATCTTGACCTTATCGCAGGTCTTCCGTTTGAGGATTTTGAAAGCTTTCACAGGTCGTTTGATGATGTGTTTGCTTTGCGTCCGGAGCAGCTGCAGCTGGGATTTCTCAAGGTTCTCAAAGGGTCGCCGATCGCAGCCGAGTGTGAAGAATATGGATTGAAATTCACTACTGCGCCTCCGTATGAAGTGCTTGAAACGAAATGGATTTCATTTGATGAGATAATAAAGCTCAAGGCCGTGGAGGAAATGCTGGAGGTGTACTACAACAGCGGGCAGTTTGCAAATACGACAGAGCTTCTGCTCGGGTACTTTGAAAGCGCATTTGACTTTTTTTCTGCTCTTGCGGCATGGTACGGCAGAGCAGAGCTTGAAATGATCAGCTTTTCGAGGAATCAGAGATATGAAAATCTGATGGAGTTCGGTATGGAAGTCATTGCGGGCAGAACAGGCGGTAATAAAACAGCCTTATTTGCTGAATCGGGATATGATGAGACAGCTGAATTTAAAATAATGGATTGCCGGGAATCAGTGCACAGCTTTGATGAAACAGATCGAAGAAGAACACCGGCGGAATCCGATGAAATACGACTTCTCAGAAATGCGATGATTAAGGATTATTATCTGCGCGAGAATGTAAAGAGCCGCCCGGATTTTCTTGGCGAGGACAGAGTTGAGAAGAGCTTTTCAAAAGTGTTTTACAGCATGGAGGCAAGAGAGCACCGGTATCTGAAGGGCGGCAGATGTGATACTGATGACCCGAGGCTGCTGAGAAAGCTCACGCATCTCGAAAAAACAGATGAAGGATATTATCTGTTTGACTATACGCAGCGTGATCCGATGAATAATAATGCCCGTATGCTGCGGGTGAACGTTTTGCAGACGGACTGATCCGGCCGGCAGCCGAGGATGTCCGGTTCGAAGATGAATGCAATATTTCAGCAGGGCAGCTGCAGCAGTCCATGGGATTAAACAGTCTGCCGGACTGTCAGGTTCGGGGTGCAGAACTGAAAATCAGCAGATTGAATCGGATATTTTTTCCGGAGCCGTTAATCTTCCGGCGCAGCTGAGCATATTTTCACGGAAAAAGTGATTGAAGGCAGCTATACATCTGCCGACACCTATCATGCTGACAATCGTACCGATGCCTATGCCTGTGAGTTTTCCGCTGAATATGATATCAATGGCAAATGTCACAGCGACACTGGAAATGTCCATGAAGTTTTTGCCGAATCCGAGATTTCTGCCGAATACCTTCCCGATTGTGTCGGCGAGTCCGTCCGCAGGGTTCGGTATTAGATCCATCGCAATCATCATTGCGGCACCGACTCCGGTGGTTATAACAGCCAGCAGCAGAATTACCCCCTTCAGCAGGTAAGTGTCTGCCTGAAAGCCGATATATGCTGTCATACTGTCATATCCGCTGCTGAAAATATCAAGGAGAATGCTGAAGGCGAGCGACAGCGGTATCTGCAGAATGTCTTTCGCCTGACGGCTGCGTCCCTTCAGTATGAACTGCAGCACGACGAAAAAACTGTAGAGAAGAAATGTCATTATCGGAAAACTGAGATTCCATATCTCAGAAATCGAAAACGGTATTGAAATCAGCGGGGAAACCCCGAGCTCTGTTTTTGTGTTGAGTGTGATGCCGGCGGCAAGCAGAACCAGGCCGGCCGAATAAATGGTATAACGGTTTAAAGTTTGTCTGTTCATGATAAATCCTTTGTTCAGAATTCTGGTTTATTAGAATCAGGGAAATTCCCTTCGGGCGGATTATCTGAATCCGTCTGTTATATTTTAACAGCTGTGCATGCTTTATTTCAAGTGTGTCCGGTCTGTTTTTTTATGCAAAGGGCGCGCAGACCGCTGCTTGTGAAAGATGCGGATATATGAATGCGGACGGAGTATGACCCTGCTTCCTGATTAAGCGGCAGAGCCGTATACAGGGTGCGGGGTTTTATTGTACAGCTGTGCGGGTTTTAAATTATAAAATTTTATATGATTGACTTTGTTTTATGTTATAATGGGAATGCTAATCAGAAAACACTGCGGGCGCGGACAGGACGGCAGCGAAACTGATGAGCGTGAATTCCAAGGCAGATTAACGATTGATATATTTGTATCTTATTATTTAAGAGGACGGTTATATGGGTTTCTTAAGGTTTATATTTGTACTGCTTCTGGTCGTGCCTGTGGCGGTACTCATGCTGTACTTTGTAAACGGTCTCAGCAGTGACATGAAATTATCGATAAAAAATCAAAAGGATAATACTGTGGAGAATGCTGAAGCGGCAGAAAAGGAAAGGCGCAGAAAAAAAAGGGCAGAAAAAAAACGACGCAGCGCTGCTCAAAGGCATGCGGAGCAGGATTCACATAGAACCGGTATGCATGATTCAGGAAAAAATCACAGATCAGGCAGTTCGCAGAAAGCACGCAGCGGTTCGCACAGGTCATCCGGGGACTCGCAGAAAGCGAATAATGGTTCGCACAGGTCATCAGGCAGTTCTCATAAAATGTACAGCAGTTCACAGAATTCATCCGGCAGTTCATATAAATCATCCGGAGAAAAGGATTATCTGAAAGATACGCCGTACTATCGCCGGAAACAGGAAATGAAGGCCTCCGAACATGTGAGGTCAGAGCGTATGCACGAGCAGGAAGGCCGCACCCGCGGCAGGGCAGCCGGTTCGGAAAAATATACAAACTACGGCGGCAGTGCGGCAGATACGCAGAAGAGTCCGGAAAGCAAGAGAAAAAGAAGAAAACAGAGAAAGAACAGGAAGAAAGCGGAAGCAGAGAAAAAAGACCAGCCGAAAAAATAAAAAACAGGAAGAAAGTCAGAGAATAAGAGAATGAGGAAAGGTTATTTTATATCTTTTGAAGGAATTGACGGTTCAGGAAAATCGACGCAGATAGACAGACTCAGCAGTTTTCTTACCGGTAACGGATACGAAGTCGTACTGACTCGGGAACCGGGAGGAACGGAAATAGGAGAAAAGATAAGAAACATAATACTTGATAAATCAAACGCTGATATGTCATATATGACGGAAGCGCTGCTGTATGCGGCATCTCGCGCACAGCACGTGAGTGAAGTCATAGCGCCTGCTGTCGAGGCAGGAAAAATCGTAATCTGCGACAGATTTGTCGATTCCAGCATCGCATATCAGGGAGCAGGCAGACAGCTCGGAGACAGCGTGGATATAATAAACCGATATGCCGTGAACGGCTGCATGCCCGACATCACATTCCTTATGAAGGTCAGACCTGATGTGAGCAGCAGCAGAATAAACAAACGGGAGCTTGACAGAATAGAGATGGAAAACGCAGAGTTTTACAAAAGAGTTTACAGCGGTTATGAAAAACTCGAGAGGGCATTCCCGGGAAGAATAATAGGAATAGACGCTGCGGGTTCTATAAAGGATATAGAAAATACAATAATCAGTCATATTAAAAGACTTATACCCGCAGAGAACAGACAATCGGGTAAAGAATAACAATCGGGGCGGAATTATATGCATTTTAAAAGCTATGATGAAAACAGAAAATTGGCGGACAGGCTGGAAAAAATCATAGAAAACGACATTGTTTCACATGCCTATATTTTTGAAGGTCCGGGATATATTGATAAAAAATCTTTTGTGTGCAGCTTTATGAAGGGCATTCTCTGTCCTGTAAACGACGGCGGGAACTGCGGAAAGTGCGGAATATGCAGCAAAATCGATCATGCAAATCACGAGGATGTGATATATATTGAAGCGGACGGCAGTTCCATAAAGGATGAAGCTATTGTCAGGATGCAGGAGATGCTCAGGAGCAAACCTTTCGGTGACAGACATATAGCGGTGATAACAGACAGCGATACAATGACTGTTCGTGCGCAGAACAGGCTGCTGAAAACACTTGAAGAGCCGCCCGGAAAGACAGTGATAATTCTGCTTTCCGAGAATATGGAAAATCTCATACCGACGATACAGTCGAGGTGTGTGAAATACAGGCTGAGCGATACAGGAAGAAAAGATGAAAGCGCTATGCTGGAAACAGCCGAAAAGATCGCAGAAATGCTGCTCCGCCGGGAGCCTTTTTACAAATTAAAAGAAGAGCTGAAGAATATACTGAAGGATAAAGAAGAGACGGCGGTGCTTCTTGACGGCCTTCAGATAACGTTCAGGAATATGCTTGTGCAGAAATCCGGCGGGATATCGATGTACAAGGATTCAGATCTGATAAGGAACATACATGCGGTGGAAACCGCGCGCAGGCAGATAAAAGAAAATGTTTCGCCGGCATATGCGATAAAGAATTTGCTGATAAAAATCGGAGGATAGATAATGACAAAGGTAGTTGGTATAAAATTTAAAGATGCGGGAAAGCTTTACTATTTCAGCCCGGGAGAGCTGCATGTCGAGGCGGGCGAGAATGTAATAGTAGAGACAGCCAGAGGACTTGAATTCGGGAAGGTCACTATGGGTGCGACAGAGGTCAGCGAAAAGGACCTGGTGGCCCCTCTGAAAAATATAATAAGAATAGCAACAGAGAAAGATAAGAAGAAACACAGAGACAATCTTGCAAAAAAAGAAGAAGCGCTGAGAATCTGTCAGGAAAAAGTCAATGCCCACAAGCTGGAGATGAAGCTTATAGATGTGGAATACACCTTTGACAACAGCAAGGTGATATTTTACTTTACGGCGGACGGCAGGGTGGATTTCAGAGAGCTTGTAAAGGATCTCGCTTCTGTATTCAGGATGAGAATAGAACTGAGGCAGATCGGCGTAAGAGACGAGGCAAAGATGCTGGGAGGCGTCGGAAACTGCGGCAGAGGTCTGTGCTGCAGTACATGGCTTGCCGATTTTGAGCCTGTATCCATAAAAATGGCAAAGGTGCAGAATCTGTCACTTAATCCGTCTAAAATATCAGGTATATGCGGCAGACTTATGTGCTGTCTCAAATTTGAAAATGATGTTTATACGCAGCTCAAGAAGGGTATGCCGTCAGCGGGCGAAAGAATAAAAACTCCTGACGGGATTGCTGTGGTTACTGATGTCAATATACTCGAGAGCACGGTGAAAGCAAGACTTGTTGTTGAAGAACCCGTAAAGAATAAGGAGCAGGAAGAAAAGAAGGACCAGAAAAAAGACAAGAAGAAGGACGGTAAAGGCGGCAAAGGCAAGGCGGCTAAAGACAGCAAGGGAAAGCAGGGCAGGGATGAAAAAGAAAAACCTGCAAAAGAAGGCAAAGAAAAGCAGAATGACAATAACGACAAAGAAGAAAAGCTGAGCACTGAAATATATTCATACAACAAATCGGAGATTAAACGCATAGGCAAGAGAAACAGCAAGAAGAAAAATGACGACCTGGAAAATCTCGGGGAAGATGTTCTCAAGGAAATAAAAGAGCTTATGAAGGACTGACGGCGCATTAAATGGAAAGAATAGAAAATATCGGATTCGGCGGATTAAAGCTGATACAGGACACGGATGCATTCTGCTATGGAATCGATGCAGTACTCCTGGCGGATTTTGCATATCAGATATGCAGCAGTTTTAAAACCGCGGCTGATCTGGGAACGGGAAACGGCATAATTCCGTTCATACTGAGCTGTAAAAACGAAACAGCGGAATTTATCGGGATAGAACTTCAAGGTGAGGCGATCGAACTGGCAAGGCGCAGCTGCAGCCTCAACGGGCTCGAGGACAGAATCAGATTTGTTCAGGCAGATGCCGCTCAGCTGACGCGCGAGACAATCGGCGATGAGCAGGTGGATATTGTGACATGCAATCCGCCGTATTTCCCGAGAGGCGGAGGAATACCGGCAAGCAGTGCGAAGCGTTTTATTGCAAGACATGAAACTTCGGCTGAGGTTGATGATTTTGTAAAGGCGGCAGCAATACTGCTTAATGGAAAGGGGCACTTTTTCATGGTGCACAGGCCGTCGCGTCTTGTGGATATTTTCTGCAGCTGCCGCAGGTATTCGCTGGAGCCCAAGCATATAAGGTATGTGGCGCCCAGAGACGGAGAAATACCGAACATTGTGCTGCTGCACTGCACAGCCGGAGGCGGCAGAGAGCTGCGCATGATGAAGCAATTATGCGTTTATGATAATGATGGAAGTTATACAGATGAAATAATGCAGATATATGGAAGAAAGCAGCTGTAAAAACAAGCCGGAGAGTCTGAAAATAAAAACAGCAGAACCGGTTGAACATGCGACAATTCAATAGTAAAAAACGGAATGACGTTTATGAAAGTGCAGAAAAGCTTTTCTAAAATATACAAAAAGTACTTGAAGCATTTTCCATTTTATGTGATAATATGAGGAGTATGGGAGGATTGCCTATGAGTGTAACGATTGATTTGAAAATGCTGCTGCTGATAATAGTATGCATAGCTGTCGTAGTACTGGTTATATATCTCATCCGGTTGCTGAGAAGTCTCATGGTGACACTGGGTCATGCGGACGAGGTTCTCAAGGATGTTGAAGTCATCACAGATATAGCAGCCAAACGAAGCGAGGACGTTGACGGTATCATAACAGATCTTGCCGGTACTGTTTCGGGACTTACCGAGGACATAAATGAGAAGCAGAATATGATATCGACTGTGACCGCGATAGTCAAGGCGGTAATATCAGCGAAAAAAGCAGCCGACAAGGCGAAAACAGATAAATAGGAATGTTTGCCGGTACACTTTGGTACATAGGCATTGATGGTAGTCCGGGTATTGAAAGGAGTTTTAGCAATGAAAGCAACAGGTATAGTAAGAAAAGTCGATGAGCTGGGAAGAATAGTTTTGCCTATAGAATTAAGAAGAACACTGAATATTAATATAAAGGATCCGCTTGAAATCTATGTTGACGGTGAATCTATCATGCTCAAGAAATATCAGCCGGCATGCGTTTTCTGCGGAAGTTCAGACGGAATAAAGCAGATTAAGGGCAAAAACGTATGCAGCAGCTGCATTCAGGAATTACAGGAACTGTAGTTTCAACAGAATAATAATGCGAAAAAGGACTGATTATATTGTCCTTTTTTTGCGTAACAACATAGTATAATAATATTGCTGACTGGAATGAAGAGGTTTTGCCGGTGTTCTGCACTTTTGCGCAGAAATATGCAGACCTCTTCTTTAATAATGCTTAAACCTTGAAATACTGTCTGAAAGACAGTATAATATTTTAGTGTGACTATTCCGGAGAAATTTTCTGCGATGCTTTTTCGGAGAAAAAGACGAGGCGGAATATCATCACAGAGTCTGCAGATTCGCAGTATGCCGGCGAATCAGAATATGCCGGCAGGCTCGGAACATATCAGTGAAGCAGACTTTGTTCAATAAAATTCATGGAGGAAAAAAGTGGGGAAATTCCTGGTTCAGAAAAGTGGTCCGCTGCAGGGTGAGGTTACTATAAGCGGTGCAAAAAACGCAGTACTGCCTATAATGGCTGCAGCACTTTTAACTGAAGAAAAATGCGAAATAAAAGATGTACCTGCGCTCAGAGATGTTGACGTGATGTGTGAGCTGCTTGAGAGTATGGGAGCATCTGTAGATAAGAAACTGGAACAGAATACTGTTGAGATCAAGGCCGGAGGTCAGATATCATATGAAGCTCCGTTTGATCTTGTAAAAATGATGAGGGCGTCTATCCTTGTAATCGGAGCATTGCTGCCGAGGACAGGCAGAGTTGTGATACACCTGCCGGGAGGCTGTGCGATAGGCAAACGTCCTGTAGAACTGCACCTGAAGGGGCTTAAAGCACTGGGAGCAAAGATAAATGAAGAGCAGCTGAGCAGAGGAATAGTGGAGGCGACTGCCGAAAAGCTGTCAGGCAGCACAATTTATCTGGATTTTCCGAGTGTCGGAGCAACTGAGGTGATAATGATGGCGGCGTCACTGGCTGAGGGAACAACGCTGATAGAAAACGCTGCACAGGAGCCTGAAATCGTTGACCTGGCAAACTTCCTCAACAAAATGGGTGCGAGGATAAAAGGCGCAGGAACAGATACAGTGAAAATTGACGGTGTAAAGCATCTCAAGGGAGTGTCGCATCATGTCATTCCGGACAGGATAGAGGCGGGCACTTTCATGGTGGGAGCAGCAATGACCAGAGGAAACGTGCTTGTGAAAAATGTTGTGCCGGATCATCTGAAGGCTGTGATTGCAAAGCTCAGAGAATGCGGTGTTCATATAGAGCAGACAGAGGAAGGTGTTCGTGTCAGAGGTGATATGGAGGAGCTGATATCCACAGACATTAAAACGCTGCCGTATCCGGGATTTCCGACGGATATGCAGTCGCCTTTTATGGCGCTTCTCACCGTGGCAAAGGGACCGAGCGTAGTGATTGAAACTGTGTTTGAGAACAGATTCATGCATGTCGGAGAATTCAACAGAATGGGAGCAAACATAAAGATTGACGGCAACTGCTCCATAATACCGGGAGGCAAGACACTCAAAGGCGCGCGGGTTGTAGCGACAGATCTCAGAGCCGGTGCGGCGGTAGTGCTGACAGGTCTTGTGGCAGAGGGAACAACGGAGGTTTCACAGATATATCACGTAGACCGCGGATATGAAAGATTCGTCGAAAAGCTCAGAAATCTGGGAGCGAATATAATGAGGGTGGATGACTGAAAAGCTGCATACACGAAAAAATAAAAAACTGCTGAATACGAAGAAAATATGTTAATAAAATGTGTTGACAAAATCCTATGTAAGTGGTAAGTTATACCTAACGAAGTTAGGCTTTTTTAACTGACTTTGAAAATGATAATTCAAGATAAGGAGCTTGCCATGAATTTAAATGACGCTTCAGCTGGCACAAATTATATTGTTGATGACATTCAGACTGATGATGAAGAACTTAAATCGTTCCTCTTTTCACTCGGATGCTACAGCGGTGAACCGATTACGGTAATTGCACATCTCAAAGGCGGATGTACTGTATCGATAAAAGACGGAAGATACAATATAGACAAAGGAATAGCCAGTGCAGTACTGATCAGAGAATAATAAGAAAATAGTGATTCATATCACTATTTTTTATGGGCATCGGTTAGTGGAGTTTAACTGAGTTAGCGTGTGGTAAACTGAGTTTGCATATGTTAACCCTGAAGTGTTCTGCTCTTGATATCAAATCATAATTATAAAGTATATTATTATTCAACAGGAGGATATTTATGAGAATTGCTTTTGCCGGTAATCCGAACAGTGGTAAAACAACAATGTATAATGCCCTGACCGGAGAAAATGAACGAGTTGGTAACTGGGCCGGAGTTACCATCGGGAAGAAAGAAAGTCCTATAAAAAAGGAATTTCATGATTTCCAGGAGGAACTGATTGCAGTGGACCTTCCGGGTGCGTACTCGATGTCACCGTTTACACCGGAAGAAAGCATCACAAGCGGATACGTAAGAGATGAGAATCCCGATGCTATCATCAACATCGTGGATGCTACAAACCTCAGCAGAAGCCTGTTCTTCACAACACAGCTTCTCGAGCTTGGTGTTCCTGTTATTGTTGCACTCAACAAGAGTGATGTAAATGAGAAACAGAATACTCAGATCGATACAGAGCTGCTTTCAAAGAAACTGAACTGTCCTGTAATCAAGACGGTCTCGACTTCAGCAGATAAAAAAGGACTTAAAGAAGCTGTAGACGCAGCAGTGGCGCTGAGCGGAAACGGACAGAAGGCGCCTTATCTTCAGGCTGATATCGATCTGCATGATAAAAGTGCGGTTGAGGCAGAAGACAGAAAACGTTTTGATTTCGTAAATAAGATTGTAAAAGAAGTTGAAACACGTGAAGTTCATACCAATGAAAGAAATGCACAGGATAAAATCGATTCGGTTATCACAAACAAGGTTGCCGGTATTATCATATTCGCTGCGGTAATGTATGCTGTATTCTGGATTTCACAGTCATGGCTGGGACCACTCATCGCAGACTGGCTCTGCGGATGGATTGAAACATTCCAGAATTACGTATCAGGACTTCTCGAAAGCAGTTCACCGCTGCTCCAGGCTATACTGGCTGATGGTATCGTAGGCGGTGTAGGTGCCGTAGTAGGCTTCCTGCCGCTCGTAATGGTAATGTACTTCCTGATTGCTCTTCTGGAAGACTGCGGCTACATGGCACGTGTAAGCGTTGTAATGGACCCTATCTTCAAGAGAGTGGGACTTTCAGGAAAATCCATTATTCCTATCATCATCGGTACAGGATGCGGAATCCCGGGAATCATGGCAAGCCGTACTATTCGTGATGAAAGAGAAAGAAGAGCAACGGCGATGCTGACGACATTCATTCCGTGCGGAGCAAAGATTCCTGTAATCGCACTGTTCTCAGGTGCATTCTTCGTAGGATCGTCATGGGTATCACCGCTCATGTATTTTGTGGGTATACTGCTCATATTCCTGGGCGCTTTACTTATCAAAGCTGTTACAGGATATAAATACAGAAAATCATTCTTCATTATAGAGCTTCCGGCATACAAGCTTCCAAGCCTTAAGAGAGCATTATTCTCAATGCTGGAACGTGCAAAAGCCTACATTATAAAGGCAGCAACTATTATCCTGGTATGCAACTGTATAGTTCAGCTCATGCAGACATTCAACTGGCACTTCCAGGTAGTGGCAGATGATGCAGCAGATACATCAATCCTTGCATCAATCGCTACACCGTTCGCAGTACTGCTCATTCCTCTCGGATTCGGAGTATGGCAGCTGGCTGCAGCAGCTATCACAGGATTTATCGCAAAGGAAAACGTTGTAGGTACACTGGCTGTTGTTTACTCACTGACAAGATTCATTGATACTGATGAGCTCGCTATGACAGGCGGCGCGAATGAAGTGGCACTGGCAATGGGACTTACATCTGCTTCAGCTCTTGCATATCTGATGTTCAACCTCTATACACCTCCTTGCTTCGCAGCAATCGGTGCCATGAACTCAGAAATGAAGAGTGCAAAATGGCTGTGGAGTGCAATAGGTCTGCAGCTCGCAACAGGATATACAGTAGCATTCCTGGTATACCAGTTCGGAACATTATTCACAACAGGAGCTCTCGGACAGGCATTTGTTCCCGGTCTTATAGCTATTCTGTGTATGGCAGCTATCATAGTTCTGATTTCACGAAAGGTAAGACAGAGCTTTGACAGAGAGTACTCCTTACATGCTAAAGGAACGGAGGCGGCATAATGTCAAATATTATCGTCGGATTAATAATCTTGATTATTGTAGGCGCGGCAGTAGCTTATCTGATAAGAGCTAAGAAAAGAGGCGTTAAATGCGTCGGATGCTCTGAATCGGGATGCTGTTCCTCTTCAAAGAAGAAGAAAGAATCCTCGGATTGCGGCTGTGGCTGCTGCGGCGATAAATAACCGAATTCGGACAACTGAATGACACGTAAAAACGCTGTGCGGAGGCAGTGCAGGCTGCATCACACGGCGTTTTTTAGTGCGGCGGAAAGCAATGCGGAATTAACGCCGGGATGAAGCAGAAGCAATGCGGAATATAACGCCGGGACGAGGCAGAAACCATACAAAAATAATACTGCCGCTTTGCGATAAAAATTCATAAATCCGGCGCATATAGTGTATAATAATATTTCAGAGGAAAAAACAGACATACAGAATCCCGCACTGCAGGTATACACCGCGCGGCGCATACCCCGGAGGCAATGCATATACGGCGCATACAGTGCATACGGTGCGGACAGTGACTGACAGAGGTGAAGAATGGATAAAATCTTATTTGTAAACGCCTGTCCCAGACCGGAGTCGCGAACTCTGATACTGGCAGAGCACCTTCTTTCAAAACTGAAGGGAGATATCAGCGAGCTGAAGCTTTACAATGAAAAAATCAGCAATCTGGACCGCGAGCTGCTGGAAAAGCGCACAGCACTGGCGGAGGCAGGCGACTTTTCGGATGATATGTTCAGATATGCCGGACAGTTCAGGGAATCTGACATTCTGGTAATCGCAGCGCCTTACTGGGACCTGTCGTTCCCGGCTATGGTAAAGACATACATAGAGGCGATATCTGTGCAGGGCTTTACATTTCAGTACAACAGCGAAGGAATACCACAGGGTCTCGGTCGTGTGAAAAAAGTCATTTACGTGATGACTGCAGGAGGACCTGTCGGAAACAATAACCTGGGCTTTGACTATGTAAGTGCTGTCTGCAGAGGACTTTTCAGCATAAACGATGTTGTTTGTCATAAGGCTGAAATGCTCGATGTGTACGGCGTGGACGTCGATGCGGTGCTGGCAGAGGCAAAGGCTGAAATAGACCGTATCTACGGCTGAAAATGTGATTCAGATCAGGGAGTGTGAATATGAGAGAAATAAATGTGAAAATAATCGAGGACAAGATAGCAGAGCTCTGTATCGAGGCGAATCACTATCTGGGAAACGATCTTAAGGAGTGCATCAGCAGTAAGCTGGCGGAAGAGACATGGCCCGTGGCAAGGGATATTCTTTCAAGCATTGAGGAGAATATCTCGATTGCTGAGGAGGGTGTGTTCCCGCTGTGCCAGGATACCGGGATGGCCTGCGTTTTTCTGGAAATAGGGCAGGATGTTCATCTCACAGGCGGAAATCTGGCAGATGCCGTCAATGCGGGAGTGAGACGGGGGTATACGGAGGGATACCTGAGAAAATCGATTGTTGAGGATCCGCTCAGACGTAAAAACACAGGAGACAATACACCGGCATATATAAATACCGAAATCGTACCGGGGGACAAAATAAAAATAACAGTAGCACCGAAGGGCTTCGGATCGGAAAACATGAGCCGGATAAAAATGCTCCCTCCGTCGGCAGGCGAGGACGGCGTAAAGGACTTTGTCGTTGAAACGTGCCGAGAGGCCGGTGCCAATCCATGTCCGCCGATAGTTATAGGAGTCGGGATAGGCGGAACATTCGATAAAGCGGCGCTGATGGCAAAAAAAGCACTTCTCATACCGGTTAACAAGGAAAATGACGACATATATTATCGTGATATGGAGCGTGAGCTGCTGGAGCGTATAAACGGTCTGGGAATCGGGCCTCAGGGCTTCGGAGGAAAGACGACAGCACTTTCCGTGAAAATCATCGCAGCGCCGACACACATCGCAGGGCTTCCCGTTGCCGTCAATGTGAACTGTCATGTGAGCAGACACAAGGAAGCTGTGATTTAATAAGAGAAGACAAAAGAAGAAAAGGCGAAAACGGAGAAAACAGCAAAACCAGCGGAAGGAGCAAAACGATGGAATACAGACTTACAGGGCCCTTTACAAAGGATAAAGTCAGGGAATACAGAGCCGGAGACCGTGTTCTGGTGACAGGCACGATATATACTGCAAGAGACGCTGCGCATAAACGCATAACTGAGCTTTTGCATAACGGAGAAAAGCCGCCGTTTGAGATAGAAAACTCAATTATATATTATGTGGGGCCTACGCCTGCGAAGCCTGGCAATCCTATAGGCTCGGCGGGGCCGACAACAAGCTACAGAATGGATGCATATGCGCCCGAGCTGCTTGATCTGGGACAGCTCGCCATGATAGGCAAGGGGCAGAGATCCGAGGAAGTGAAGGAGGCCGTTGTGAGAAACGGTGCTGTATATTTTGCAGCAATAGGCGGCGCCGCGGCGCTGATGGCAAGGCAGATAAAAGCAGCAGAGGTGATAGCATTTGACGACCTCGGGGCGGAGGCCGTAAGGAAGCTTTATGTGGAAAATATGCCGCTGACGGTTGTGCTTGACAGTCACGGCGGAGATTTGTACAGGGAAGGGCAGGCGGAATATTTGAATTCTGCCGCGAAATAGTGTAGA
Source organism: Bacteroidaceae bacterium (assembly GCA_963614095.1). Taxonomy (GTDB): domain Bacteria; phylum Bacillota; class Clostridia; order Peptostreptococcales; family Anaerovoracaceae; genus Lentihominibacter. The sequence continues at coordinate 23,914 of CAVECM010000007.1, read as the reverse complement.
ATCGTAAATGGCAGTATAATGGAGTCTGCTGAAGTATACGGCATTAAGAAATATGCTGTATTAAGAAATATGCGGCGGCAGGCTGCAGAGAGCGGCTGCGGCAAATAATTGCACAGGAAAGGAAGATAGAAAATGGGAATAGGAACTAAATGCGTACAGGACGGATACAGACCGGGAAACGGTGAACCGAGACAGATACCAATCGTGCAGAGCACGACTTTTAAATACAATACAAGCCAGGATATGGGAAAACTGTTTGATCTTGAAGAATCGGGATATTTTTATACAAGACTGCAGAATCCGACAAACGATTATGTTGCGGCAAAAATAGCTTCACTCGAGGGCGGTACGGCGGCAATGCTGACGTCATCGGGTCAGGCTGCAAATTTCTATGCTGTATTCAACATCGCTTCATGCGGGGATCACGTTGTGGCTTCATCGGCTATATACGGCGGGACGTTCAATCTGTTCTCCGTTACAATGAAAAAAATGGGAATCGAGTTCACATTCGTTTCACCTCATGCGACAAAAGAAGAGCTGGATGCAGCGTTCAGACCTAACACCAAGGCTGTATTCGGTGAAACTATAGCAAATCCGGCACTTGCGGTACTGGATATCGAAAAATTCGCAGACGCTGCGCACAGGCACGGTGTTCCGCTTATAATAGACAATACATTCCCGACACCGGTACACTGCAGACCGATAGAGTTCGGTGCAGACATTGTCACTCACTCGACTACGAAATACATGGACGGGCATGGTGCAGGCGTCGGCGGATGCATAGTTGATTCGGGAAAATTTGACTGGACGAAATATCCTGACAGATTTCCGGGGCTGTGTGAGCCGGACGACAGCTATCACGGAGTCACTTATACAGAGAGATTCGGACTTGAAGGAGCATTTATTACAAAGGCAACGGCACAGCTGATGAGAGATTTCGGATCGATCCAGTCACCGCAGAATGCATTCCTGCTGAACCTCGGGCTTGAGAGCCTGCACGTAAGAATGAAGAGACATGCGGAGAACGGACTTGCAGTTGCTCAGTATCTGAAAAATCATGAAAAAATCGCATGGGTGAAGTACTGCGGTCTCGAGGATGATGAGGATTATGCGCTTGCTCAGAAATATCTGCCTGACGGCTCATGCGGAGTAGTAAGCTTCGGTGTAAAGGGCGGAAGAGCTGCAGCTGAGGATTTCATGCAGAAGCTCAAGGTTGCTGCGATAGAAACGCATGTTGCGGATGCCAGAACATGCTGTCTGCACCCTGCAAGCTCAACTCACAGACAGATGACGGATGCGGAGCTTGAGGATGCCGGAGTAAGCCCGGATCTTGTCAGACTTTCATGCGGACTTGAGGATGCTGAAGATCTGATAGCTGATATCGAGCAGGCTCTGCGATAAGCTGCAGATCAGCGGCGGGATGCATGCTGATGCGGGAGCGGGGGATATGATGCCGCTGCCGCGGGCACGCAGAATTGCCGCAGTAAACTAACTGAGGGAGAGAAAAATCAATGCCACTGATAATACCTAATTCATTGCCTGCAGCGGAGGCACTGCAGAATGAAAATATATTCACAATGGACAGAGGCCGTGCGGTAACGCAGGATATCAGGCCTCTCAAGATTGTAATAGTGAATCTGATGCCGACAAAGATAGCGACCGAGACACAGCTTGCCAGGGTGCTTTCAAACAGCCCTCTGCAGGTGGAGATGACTCTGGTTACAATGGATTCACATGAATCGACGCATATATCTCAGGAGCATATGGATTCGTTTTACAAGACGATTGACGAAATCAAGGACGATTATTTTGACGGAATGATTCTCACGGGAGCTCCGGTGGAGCAGATGCCCTACGAGCAGGTCGACTACTGGTCAGAGCTCTGTGAGATATTTGAATTCGCAAAGACGCACGTTTACAGCAGCATGTTCATATGCTGGGGCGCGCAGGCGAGCCTTTACTACCATTACGGCATAGACAAGCATCTTCTGGACAAGAAGGTGTTCGGTATATTCGAGCATAAGGTAGTGAGACCGCACAATCCGCTGGTACGAGGATTTGACGAGGTCTTTTTCGCACCTCATTCCAGACACACGGAGGTTCTGAGAGAGGACATCGAGAAGCATCCTGAGCTCAGAATACTGGCGGATTCGCCTGAAGTCGGGCCGCATATCATTTCGGTGGAAAACGGCAGACAGATATTCGTCCTGGGACATCAGGAGTATGACAAGGGCACGCTGGCCAATGAATATTTCAGAGATGTAAAAAAAGGTCTTGATATAGAAGTGCCGAAAAACTATTTCAGAAATGACGATCCTGAGGATGAGATTCTGTTCAGATGGAGGAGTCATGCGAGTCTGCTTTTCAGCAACTGGCTCAATTACTACGTATATCAGGATACACCGTACGATCTTGGCGAGCTGAAGGAAAACCGCTGAATACAGCTCAGGCTCAGCCCGGGCAAAGAAGCTGTGCGGAATTTTACAACTGGACTTTGACGGGAAAGAATGTTATAATCGTTTTGTCATCGGAGGGTGATTTGTTCGATAGAAACAATAACCGGATAAGATGGCAGGCTGAGATGCCTGCTGCCTGTCCGGTTTTTTTGATGATTTTTTCGGAAGATAATAGGATATGTCTGAACGGCGGCGCACTTACAGCCTGAAGGCATTTTTTCGGATATATGTCATATTCAAGGCTCGGCTATCAGAATATGACAGAACAGGAGACATGATAATAAATGAAAAAGGATGAAAAACAGATTACATTTACGGAAGGGAAAATTCTGCAGCCGCTGATTATGTTCGCATTCCCGGTTCTGCTGGCATTGTTCCTGCAGGCGATGTACGGTGCGGCGGATCTTCTGATTGTAGGAAAATTCGCATCGTCGGCGGATGTATCAGCTGTATCCACGGGATCGCAGATAATGCTTACACTGACGAACCTGGTCAGCAGCTTTGCAATGGGAACGACGATTCTGCTCGGCCAGCAGCTGGGGAGCGGACAGCGTGAAAAAGGCGGAGAGACGGTCGTCAGTGCGGTGGCGATGTTTGCTGTCATAGCGGTTATTATGACCGTGCTTCTTGTGATTTTCGCGCCGCAGGCAAGCAGTATCATGAATGCACCTGAGGAGGCATTTGACAAGACAGTCGATTATGTGAGAATATGCGGATGCGGTATGCTGGTAATTGTCGCATACAATCTGATAGGGAGCATCTTCAGAGGACTGGGAGATTCGAAAACACCGCTGATTACTGTGGCTATTGCATGTGTGTGCAATATCGCAGGAGACCTGCTTCTGTGTGCGGTCTTTGATATGGGAACACAGGGTGCGGCATATGCGACGGTTTTCGCACAGGTAATAAGCGTGGCGGCATCATATCTGTTTATCAGGCGTAAAGAGCTGCCGTTCATTATTAACCGAAAGAAGCTGCACATCAGCAGAAGGAGCATTTTCAGAATGGCGGGGCTGGGTGCTCCGATAGCGCTTCAGGATCTGCTCGTGAACATTTCGTTTCTGATAATTCTGGCTATCGTAAATGCCATGGGCGTCATCGCATCGGCCGGGGTAGGCGTGGCCGAAAAGGTTTGCGCATTCATCATGCTGATTTCATCTGCGTTCATGCAGTCAATGTCTGCGTTTGTGGCGCAGAATTACGGGGCAGGGCGTATGGATCGTGCAAAGAAGGCGCTGCATTACGGTGTGCTGGTTTCTTTTGTGATAGGAATCGGAATGTTTTTCCTGTCATTTTTCCATGGGGAAGTGCTGGCGGGACTGTTCTCCTCGGATCAGAGCGTTGTCGAAGCGGGATCCGATTATCTCAGAGCATATGCAATCGATTGTCTGCTTACGGCGATTTTCTTCTGCTACATAGGATTTTACAATGGTATAGGCAGGACGAAATTCGTTATGGTTCAGGGAATCATCGGCGCCTTCGGCGTGCGTGTTCCGGTGTCTTATTTCATGAGTCTGCGTTCGGATGCGACGCTCTTTGACATAGGTCTTGCGACGCCTGCATCTTCTCTGCTGCAGACCGTACTGTGTCTTGTTTTTATGGCGTGGCTGAACCGCAGAAACAGAGATGCACTTTAATATGTTTCAAAACTCCTCAAGATGATGTATAATAATATCGAATGAATTAATTGAGGAGGTTGTGTCATGATTGACCAGCGTTTACTTAGACATTTGTCTAAGAAATATCCAAATGTAAAGGCGGCAACAGAGGAAATCGTTAATCTCAATGCTATACTGTCGCTGCCTAAAGGAACAGAGTATTTTCTGAGTGATCTGCACGGAGAGCATGAAGCGTTCATACATATGCTCAAAAGTGCATCAGGTGTTATCAGATCCAAGATAGAAGAAATCTTCGGTCCGGATCTCACAAGAGGTGAGAGGGATGCGCTCGCAGCGCTTATTTACAATGCCGAGGCAGAAATAAAGCGGCGGAAGAAAAGCGAGGAAGATTTCGACAAATGGTGCAAGATATCTATTTTCAGACTGGTTATGGTCTGTAAATCCGTTACTAACAAATATACAAGATCAAAAGTAAGAAAAAGACTGCCGAAGGAATATGCATATATCCTTGATGAGCTGCTGCATACGGCCGATGAGGCGAACAAGGGCAATTACTACGGTCAGATTATAGCTACAATCGTCGACTGCGGCATAGCCGAGGATTTTATAATCTCATTCACTGATGTAATAAGCTCGCTTGCCGTGGATAAGCTGCATATTATCGGCGACATATGGGACAGAGGATCGCATCCGGATGCGATAATGGATTTTCTGATGAATTATCACGATGTGGATTTTCAGTGGGGAAATCATGATATCGTATGGATGGGTGCAGCCACGGGAAACTGGGCGTGCATGACGAATGTACTGAGAATGAATATAAGCTACAACAATTTCGACATGCTTGAAATCGGATACGGCATCAATCTCAGACCGCTGGCAATAATGGCGGAGAAAGTGTACGGAGACGATCCGTGCGAGTTTTTCATGCCTAAGAAGCTGGAGGAGAACAAATACGACCCTATAGATGATATGCTTGCGGCAAAGATGAACAAAGCTATTTCGATATGCCAGTTCAAGGTTGAGGGACAGAGAATAATGGCGCATCCGGAGTATAATCTTGAAAATCGTCTGCTGCTTGACAAGATAGATTATGAAAACGGCACTGTGCAGCTTCGTGACGGAGTGTTCCCGCTCAGAGATGCGAATTTCCCGACTATAGACCCGAAAGATCCTTACAGACTGACCGAAGACGAGATTAATGTGCTCAATGCACTCGAGGCTTCATTTGTTCAGAGTGAAAAGCTGCAGGCACACATAAAGTTCATGTACAGCCACGGAGCGCTTTACATGATAGTAAACGGCAATCTGATGTTCCACGGATGTATTCCTATGGATGAAGAAGGCAATTTCGAGGACTGCACTGTCAACGGGGTGACTGCATCGGGCAGAGCATATATGGACCATCTTGATTCGGAGCTGCGAAAAGCATATTTCAGCCCGGACGAAACAGAAGAGCCGGGAAGCTCCGGCGACCTTATGTGGTATCTGTGGCTCGGGAAGAAATCGCCGCTTTTCGGCAAGGATCAGATGACGACATTCGAAAGGTGCTTTGTTGCCGACAAGAAAACGCATAAGGAGCATACGGTACCGTATTACAAGCTTATCAACAGAAAAGATATATGTGAAAATATTCTCAGAGAATTCGGTCTTGATTCAAAGAACTCCATTATTCTCAACGGGCATGTACCTGTAAAGATAAAAGACGGTGAAAGCCCGGTAAAGGGCGGCGGAAAGCTGATTGTAATTGACGGCGGAATGTCAAAGGCTTATCAGAAGCAGACAGGCATCGCCGGATATACGTTTATATTCAATTCCAGATTTATGGCGCTGGCGGAGCATAAGCCGTACAGCCCGCTTAAGCCGGACGGCACTCAGGAGTTCCATTCGCCGGTGCTCAGAACGGTTAAAACCCTTGAAAAAAGAATGCTTGTAAGAGATACTGACCTGGGCAAGGAGCTTCAGAGAGAAGTAGATGAACTTAAAGAGCTTGTAAAATCGTACAGAACGGGACGTCTTAAAGAAAAATAAACAAAGATAAATATGCGGCTTCTGCAAAGCAGATATGATTAATTTGTGATATTGATTATAAAGTTGTTGTAAATGCCGTACAAATAAACGCAAAATGCAGAATTGCACTGAATTCTGAGCAATTTATATAAAAACATCTTGAAATACGCGCCGAAAAATGTTTTAATGGGTAATGTAGATTGTTACAAACATAACGACCTGTTGTTCAATACAGCAGGAATAATAAAAAACGTTATTAGTAAATTAAGGAGGCATGTACATGAACTTTCAACTAACGAAGGAGCAAGAATTCGTAAGAAAAATGGTAAGAGAGTTTGCCGTAACAGAGGTTGAACCTTTAGCTGCGGATATCGACAAGGAACACAGATTCCCTGTTGAGACTGTAGAAAAAATGGCAAAATACGGTCTGCTGGGCGTACCATTCCCGACAGAAGTAGGCGGAGCAGGCGGAGATCACATCTCATATGCGATCACTGTAGAAGAGCTTTCAAGAGTATGCGCATCAACAGGCGTTATCTGCTCAGCTCACACTTCACTCTGCTGCTGGCCGATTTTCAAATATGGCAGCCCGGAGCAGAAAGAAAAATATCTCCCGGATCTTCTTTCAGGAAAGAAACTCGGAGCATTCGGTTTAACAGAGCCAAATGCAGGAACTGACGCATCAGGTCAGCAGACAAGAGCAGAAGATATGGGTGACTACTGGCTTCTGAACGGAGCAAAGGTATTCATCACAAACGGTGGATATGCAGACGTATTCGTTGTTATGGCAATGACTGATAAATCAAAGGGAAATCACGGAATCAGCTCATTCATCGTAGAAAAGGGCGACGAAGGTTTCTCAATCGGTAAGACAGAAGACAAGATGGGTATCTGCGCATCATCAACTACTGAGCTTATTTTCCAGAACTGCAAGATTCCTAAGGACAGACTTCTCGGTCAGTTAGGAAAGGGATTCAAGGTTGCTATGTCAACACTGGACGGCGGACGTATCGGTATCGCTTCACAGGCACTGGGTATCGCTCAGGGAGCTCTTGATGTAACAGTTGATTACATGAAGGCAAGAAAACAGTTCGGTAAGAAATTATCACAGATGCAGGCACTTCAGTTCATGGTAGCTGAGCTGGCAACTGAGATCGAAGCCGCAAGACTTCTCATATACAAAGCTGCAGATATGAAGGACAAGGGACTTCCTTACGGTCCTGCTGCTGCTATGGCTAAGTTATTTGCCGCAGAAACTGCAATGCACGTAACTACTAAGTGCGTACAGCTGCACGGCGGATACGGATACACTAAGGATTATCCGGTAGAAAGAATGATGAGAGACGCTAAGATCACTGAGATCTATGAAGGTACTTCAGAAGTTCAGAAGATGGTTATCGCCGCATCAGTTCTGGGTAAATAATAAATTAGGAGGGAAAAAACATGGCTTTTAAAGTATTAGTATGCGCAAAACAAGTTCCTGATACAAACGAAATCAGAATCAACCCTGAAACAGGAACATTGATCAGAGACGGTGTGCCAAGCATCCTTAACCCGGATGATGCCAATGCTCTGGAAGAAGCGTTAAAGATTAAAGATAAATTTGATGACGTTCACGTTACAGTAATCACCATGGGACCTCCGCAGGCTGAAGCTATGCTGTTCGAGTGCATCGCTATGGGCGCTGACGAAGGTATTCTCATCAGTGACAGAGCAGTAGGCGGTTCAGATACATGGGCTACTTCAAATGCTATCACTGCTGCTATCAAGAAGTATGGTGAATTTGACATGATCTTTGCAGGACGTCAGGCTATCGACGGAGACACTGCACAGGTTGGTCCGCAGATTGCTGAGAAATTAGGACTTCCGCAGGTTACATACGTTCAGAAGTTTGAAATCAGCGATGACAGAAAGAAAGTTACAGTTGAAAGACAGCTGGAAGACGGATATGAAAAAATCGAAGTTGCTCTTCCATGCATGCTGACTGCAATCAAAGAGTTAAACACTCCTAGATATATGTCAATCTCAGGTATCTTCAATCCTGAAAAAGATATCAAGGTTTGGAATGCTGCAGACATCGAAGTAGATCTCGCTACAGTAGGTCTTAAGGCATCCCCTACAAACGTATTCCGTTCATTCACACCGAAACCAAAGGGCAAGGGTGTTATGCTTGACGGAGATTCTGAAAAGGATCTGGCAAAGAACCTGCTTATCAATCTTAAGAAGAAGCACGTTATCTAAGGAGGGAGAAAGAACATGTCAACAAATTTTGCGGATTATAAAAATATCTGGGTATATGCAGAACAGCGTGACGGCAAACTGATGAACGTGGCACTTGAACTTATCGGTGAAGGTCACAAATTATCAAGAGATATCAGCGCTGATACTAAAGTTTGTGCTCTGCTGATAGGAGACGGTATCGGTCACCTGGCACAGGAGTGCTTTGAATACGGAGCTGACTCAGTTTATCTTATCGAAGATCCATTACTCAAGAACTTCACAACTGATGGATATACAAAAGTTATCGCAGATGCTATTCATGAATACAAGCCTGAAATCGTAATGTACGGTGCAACACACATCGGAAGAGACCTGGCTCCAAGAGTAGCAGCAAGAGTTGATACTGGTCTGACTGCAGACTGTACTCACCTGGATGTTAAAGTTGCTAACTACATCAAGTTTGCTGAAGAGAACACTACTCTCAACACTTCAACTTTAGATCCTAACGATACTGATACAGGATTAAAGATGACAAGACCTGCATTCGGCGGTAACCTCATGGCTACAATCATCTGCCCTAGAACAAGACCGCAGATGTCAACAGTAAGACCTGGCGTTATGCAGAAGATGGAAAGAATCGAAGGAGCTACAGGCGAAATCATCAACGTTAAGCCTTCTATCACTGAAGCTGACATCAGAACTAAGATTATCGACATCGTTAAATCAGCTAAGGAATTAGTTTCATTAACTGATGCTGATATCATCTGCTCAGGCGGAAGAGGTCTCGGAGATGCTTCGGGATTCGAACTTATTAAAGAATTCGCTGACAAAGTTGGCGGAGTTGTAGGTTCATCAAGAGCAGCTGTAGACGCAGGCTGGATTGATCACTCACATCAGGTTGGTCAGACAGGTACTACTGTAAAGCCTAAAATCTACTTCGCATGCGGAATCTCAGGCGCTATCCAGCACCTGGCAGGAATGCAGACATCGGATATCATCGTTGCTATCAACAAGGATCCGGATGCTCCTATCTTCGAAGTTGCTGACTACGGTATCGTAGGCGACCTCTATAAGGTAATTCCTGAAATCATTGCTGAGTGGGACAATGCTGAAGCACTTTTCGATGCAGCATATAAAGAAGCGTAAACTTACTGACAAACGTCTTTAAGTGAAGCATACGGCAGATGCATAGCAGAGGTAATACCGAAAGCAGTAATGCATTTGTACGGATAAGCTTTTAAAATGATTAAATTAAAGACCTCGGAATATTTTCCGAGGTCTTTTTTTAAGGAAAAAGTGTTTTTAAGAATTCTTCTGCAGAGCTTAAAGCGGTTTATGCGGAATTCAGAATCCAAGAGCACTGTAATAATTTAAAGAATAGTTTTGAGGGCGCGATGTGCAGTCATGTTTTGAAGGCGCACTGCGCAGTCATGTTTTAAAGGGGTGCGGTGAAAAAGAAGTACGGTAAAAATGTGAATGCGGCGTGTTAATATAAATATGCCGCTATTTTGTTCCACGGGAAGCCGACTACGTTGTCATAATCTCCATCTATATGGTCGATATACCTGCCGAAGGTTCCCTGAATAGCATAACCGCCGGCCTTGTCATAGGGCTCGTCGGTGCTGACATATGCTGCCAGTTCCTCATCGGAGTAGTTTTTAAAGAATACAGAGGTGGATTCATAAAAGCATATTTTTCTGATAAATGATATGCTGCCTGAAATCCCGGCTGCAGCCGGATTCGCAGGCATGCCGGCAGTGCTCTCAGGATTCCTGTCCGCATCCGGTCCGGTTTCAAGTATGCATACACCGGTTATAACATTATGACAGTCATTTCGAAGCTCTGACAGCGTTTTGAAAGCATCATTGCTGTCTGATGGTTTGCCGATGATTCGTCCTTTATAGGCTACGACAGTGTCCGCAGAGATGTATATGCTGTCAGGCATATTGTATTTGTTCGCTGTATGCAGATTTTTTTTAAGAGCCAGATACATTACTGCAGATTCGGGCATCATGTAAAACGGCAGGTCTTCATTGACGTCCGCAGGCCTTATTTCGGGTTCAAATCCATTCCTGCGCATTATTTCGATTCTTCTGGGAGATCCGGATGCGAGTATTATATTTTTCATGATTTTTTCTCCTGCTGATAGTGTTGTCATAGTCTTTCTTTACCTGTTCTGCAGGTTTGACTATGTTGTTTTAAGATACGGCGGATAGGTATTTTTTCCTTTGAGTGTATATAATCCATACAAAAGAAAACAGCGACGAATGCATTACATAAACCGCTGTTTTCTGTATGTTTCCTGCCGGTGCAGGATTATCTGTATCAGTTTCTGATATTCAGTTTACTGATGTTCTCTGCTGCTGGAAGGCTCGACCGGCTCCGTTGACGGAGTAATCGTTGAAGGCTCCAGCGTCGTAGGTTCTGTTGTCGAAGGCTCTGTGCTGGATTCACTTTCGGTAGTTGTTGAGGTTCTTCCGGTTTTTGAATATGTTCCGTCTGTGTAATATTCACCGCCGACGGATACAACATTGTCAGGCATTTCCTTGAAAGATCCTCTAGGAAGGTCAGCGCAGACTCTTTCCATAATATTGGACCAGAAGCTTGCAGATTTCGCACTGCCTGCGGTAAGGTCGATGTTGACATCATTACCCATCCACAATGCTGCTGAATACTGAGGTGTGAATCCTGCAAACCAGGCATCGTAGTTGTTGTCGGTCGTACCGGTTTTACCGCCGACAGGCTGTGAGCTGATGGCGGCGCCGCTTCCGATACCTTCTGTTACTACTGTACGGAGTACATCTGTCATAATCCAGGCAACTCCTTCATTATATACCTGCTCGCCCTCGGAGGATTTCTCAAAGAGTACCTCATCCTTTGAATTGAGCACCTTTGTATATGAAATAGGGCTCTTGTAAACTCCGCCGTTAGGGAATGTCGCATATGCTGCAGTGAGTTCAAGAGGCGAAATACCGCTTGTCATACCGCCGAGTGCAAGTGCGGCAGGGTTCAAGTCATTGGAATCACCTTCATCATCTACGGTAGTGATTCCGACTTTTTTAAGCATCGATGCCGCATAATCCGGACCGATCTGCTGATAAATCTTTACCGCACATACGTTTACAGACTGCTGGAGCGCTGTACGGAATGTCATCTGACCGCGATATCCGTTATATGAATTCTTAGGCCATGTCTGACCGTTGAACGTGAGCGGTGCGTCGTTGATGATGCTGCCGGCAGTTACATATTTGCCCCAGTTGCTTCCGTCGCTGTTGTCAAGATTCATTGTCTTGCCGTCTTTTTCATATTCATAGCTCATCTGCAGGGCAGGACCGTAAATCGCTATCGGCTTTATGGACGATCCCGGCTGTCTAGGGTTGGTAGCTCTGTTGAAAAGCTGTTTTCCCGATGTACCGCGTCCGCCGATCATAGCTTTGATTTCGCCGGTTTCGTTTTCCATTATGACCATAGCAGCCTGAGGCTGTCTTGTCTTCTGCTTAAGGCTGTAATTCCCGCTTGAAACGACGTAACCGCTGCCGCTCTGCACGAAGAAGTCAGGGTAGTCCTTGAAGAACTGTGCCGAGACGATAGCATTGCCGTCACTGTCAACTGTCTTGTAGCCCTGAGGTATGGAAAGCGCGCCGCTTTCTATGAAGTAGAATGTGCTGTTTTCACTGACGTACATGCCCTTGAATTCTATGCTTACATCAGCTTCGCCGTTAACCTCGGTTTCATAAATATTGAGGCGTTTACCCTTGAGTATCTTCATGCTTCCGTCACTCTGCATCTCATACTCGTCGCTCGCAAGGGTGAATTCATCATTGCTGTTGAAGTAGTGCGAGTAGTCATAAAGCAGTATATCACCGTTGTCGTCCAGCAAATCACCGGAGCTGTTCGTTTTCGCATAACCGATGCCTGCGTAGTTGCTGTCATCATCGAATTCATCCTCGACTATAGCCTGGATGCTTGAATCCATGGTTGTATAAATCTTAAGTCCGCCTGAATAAATCATATCCTGTGCATCAGAGCGGCTTACGCCGTATTCTGACACTATGTCATCAGTGAGCTGCTCCACAGTATAATCCGTAAAGTAGGACGAAAGGCCATTGCTTGAGGATATGCCTATCTTCATGTGACTTTTGAGATCGTCATTGAGGCATTCAGTCTCTTTTTCGGCTGTTATATATCCCGAATCAGCCATATTCCTGATTACTGCATCTCGTCTGTCCTTGGATATTTCTCCGTTGTAAAGATAAGGCACAGAGTCTATGGTTGAAAGAACCGGGAGCGAAGTATTGGTATTGTAGTAGTCGGCCTTTATCAGCGCATACGTATCCGGTGACTGAGGAAGTGCTGCAAGTGCGGCACATTCGAGTGTGTCGAGATCCTGAACGTCTTTTGAAAAATATGCCTGCGATGCGGCCTGTATGCCATATGAGTTGAAGCCCAGATAAATGGTATTCAGGTAGGCCTCCATTATTTCTTCTTTCGTCAGATTCTTTTCAAGCACTATAGTGCAGTAGGCTTCGGAAATTTTTCGGCTCAGACTTCGCTGACTTTTTATTTCGGAAAGATATACGTTTCTCGCAAGCTGCTGTGTTACTGTACTTGTGCCGCTGATCTGCCCGCCTCCGAATACACTGTCCTTGATTGCTCCGACCATTCTGATGAAGTTGAAGCCGTTATGTGACCAGAATTTCTTGTCTTCTATCGAAACCACGGCATTAACCATATCTTCAGGTATGTCGTCATATTTCACAATAGTTCGGTTGCCGTCCGAAAAATAGAGGTTCTCTATCTCGTTGCCTTCCGAATCATACATTACCGACCGCTGCGAGAGCATTGAATATATGTCATCGGTATTGATTTCAGGTGCCGAGGTGAATACTATACCTACGTAAATGCCTGCAGCCATAATAATTCCCAGAACGAGCAGACATGCTGATTTCAGCAGGATGGAAAGTTTGCTTTCTGTTCCTCTGACCGATTTGCCGGAACCGCTGCCGCCTTTATTAAGGAAAGAGAATTTTTTCCCTGATGTCTGCGACCGTCCGCCGGTTCTCTGCCGACCGCTTTGTGATGCAGCTGTTCCCTGTGCATATGCAGTATTCTGTGCTGAGGAAGTACGTTCAGACCGGCTGCGTCTTCTGCGGGAATTGTCTCTGCTGCTGCGTGACGCTCTGCTCATACCGGCAGCACTGCCTGCTGCATATCCTCTGTCAGTGCTGCTGCCCGAACGGCTGTGATGACTCTGATCTGCCGATTGCTGAGGCTGATCGAACTGAGCGAAGAACTCGTTTATGTCATCGTTTCTGTTGTTATTGTATTTATCAGACAAAATGTTTTCCTCCTGTTTTTTGATTCAATCGTGATAATTATACCATCAAAGAAGTAAAAAGTAAAAGAAAATAGGCAAGTTTCACAGAGCCTTGACAAAAATGCATTAATGGAATAAAATAGAAAAACAGGAAATAAAAGTTATCAAAAAAACGATGCGGAAAAGCAGCAGATAAAAGACAGCCACGCACCATAATGAGAGAATAGAGCACAGCCGTAATACAGGGAAGCGATATTAAAAAACGTAGATACAGACGAGGGGTGCAGACGAGGGGCACAGATAGCCGGTCATCAGGGAAAAAGGAGAATATGATTCGCAGCAGAAATATGATTCAGAACAAATCGGATGAGAAAAAAATACAGGCGGCGCAGAATATGATACAGCATAAAATACGCAGACCGCTGCTTTACATCACTTTCGCATTTGCGGTACCGGTTGTCATCGGATATTATGCAGGCATGAAAGCCCTGGCGGCATCTGCGGCGATGTGTGTATTGATTACTTTTGTTTTCGGAAGCAGAAGATATCGCCATGCTGCGGTGATCTGGATTATTCTTGCGGCATACCTGTGCGGCTGCGCGAACTTTGCTTTACATGATGCACTGCAGACGGAACCGGCTGCGGATGAAGGAAGTGTCTGTGAAATAAAAGGAAAAGTTCTGCAGATAAACGAAAAGGAGAATGAGGATGGAACATGCAGAACACAATACCGGGTCGAGGTGCATGAAACGGATGGAAAAGTGCACGGAGCATATGATATCATCGCGGTCCAGTATCGAGAAGGTGCAGCGTCAGCATCGGAAACGGAAAAAGCTTCAGAGACCGTAAACTCCGCCGCAGCGGAAAAAAACGGCTATGAGGCAGTACCGGGTGATATCGTGCTCATAAAAGGCACAGCGGAGAAGCCCTCGGGAAGAAGAAACCCGGGGTGCTTTGATTATTCGCTTTATCTGAAATCAATTGGAATAACAGGGGTTTTAAAAGCTGATTCGGTGTATGCATATGAGAAGAATGGCAGGAATTCGCTCACGGGAAAGCTTTATGTTATGCGCGAGGAATTTCTTGCGGAGCTTGAAGGGAAGGGCGGAGAGGAGGCCGCGGCTATGACCGGAGCGATACTTTTCGGGAAAAAGGACAGTATGGATGAAGATGTGCTTGAGGAATTTCAGAAAAACGGTACAGCTCATGTGCTGGCGGTGAGCGGACTGCACATAGGAATGATATATGCATTGATAGCGAGGCTGTGGAGATGGAGAAAGGGAAAGTTTTACTTTGCCGTTGTCATGTCGTTTTTCTTCTGCTATGCCGTGCTCGCTTCATTTTCGCCATCTGTGACAAGAGCTGTGATAATGATAGGGCTTCATCAGCTTGCGGTACTGACAGGAAAGCGGTACGATCTTTTTTCGGCTGCATTCTTCACCGCAGCTGTAATGATGCTGGCAAATCCGATGTGTGTGTTCAATACGGGATTTCAGATGTCATTTCTGGCTGTGCTGACAATGATGCTTGTGACACCTGCGATTGACAGACTATATAAAGGTATATTTACGGCAAGCATTTCGGTGCAGGCCGGTCTGATGCCATACACCGCATATGTTTTTAATTACTTTTCACCGGGAGCGGTGCTGGTTAATATTCCTGTGATTTTTCTTACAGGCATAATTGTGCCCGCGGGATTGTCTGCAATGCTGCTTTCAGTGACAGCGTCCGCCTCGGCGGGTGGTGCGGCGGGAGAAGCGGCATCGGCAGTTCCGGCAGAATTCATATGTGCCGCACTGTTTTCTTTGTCAGATACATTGTTTGCTGTGACGGCAGATGTGATGGCCGGGCTGTGCAGGATGCTTGTAAAGCTTAACAGTATCACAGCTGCAGATGGAGTCACAGTTTTTACGGTGACATCTCCGCCGATTGCGCTGACAGCTTTTTATTATCTGGCAATGCTTGCATTCGTCTCTGAAGAGGGGCGGCTTTTCATTAAAAGAAAGGGTAAAAAGATTATAGTGGTTATGCTGGCCGCGGTAATTGCTGCTTCAGCCGGATTCGGAAAAATGTGCGGAAACGGATTCGGCACGGCAGATGTCACATTTGTCGATGTGGGACAAGGTGACTGTATCCATTTCCGGTCAGAAGACGGAGGCAATTATTTTACGGATGGCGGCGGCAGCATTAATTATAATGTAGGGAAAAAAGTTCTGAAGCCGTATCTGCTGAAAAACGGTGTCAGAAAGCTGGACGGGGTTTTTCTTACTCATCTGCATACCGATCATTATAAAGGTATTGCGGAGCTGTGCAGAGAAGGAATGGTGAGACGGCTGTATCTATATGAGGGAAACCGCATAAATGAGGAGGAAATACTGAAGGATACGGGTCTGGAGCATGACAATCTGATATATCTGTATAAAGGGCAGACCGTGCGCCTTTCCGCAGATACGACTGTGGATATACTCTGGCCTGAGAGAAAAAACGAAAAGAAATATAAAGAGATGCAGGAGTGCGAGGAGGATGAAAATCTTTCCAGTCTGATTATGAAAATAAATCTCGGTGAAGCAAGCGTGCTTGCCACGGGAGATGTCAATGAAGAGTGTCTGAATCAGATAGAAGAGGTCTGGAAGGGCGGAATCAGCTGCGATATACTGAAGGTGCCGCACCATGGAAGCAAATACAGCTACAGTGATGAATTTGTAAAGCAGGCATCGCCGGGATATGCGGTGTTTCAGGTTGGGAAGAACAACTTCGGTCATCCCAATGTCGGAGTTGTTGAAAATTACAGGCAAAACGGTATAATGATATACAGAAACGATAAAGACGGCGCGGTGGCATTTGATTTCCCGGATGATAAAAAAACGGGTGACGGGGAAGCGGATGTATTCACGGTTATAAAGAGAAAGGACAACTGATGGTTGCAGAGCGTTACGCGAAAAAGGAACATGCATTCATTACAATAGGGAAAGATATAAAAGCGGGGAAAATTCCTTCTCTGGTGCTTTTGTGCGGAAGGGAAGAATATCTCATAAGATGGTATGCGGATGTACTGATAAAAAAATATGTGGCAGACGCATGCAAAGCGCTGGATCTTGTGGTACTGGAGGGTGAAAGTGCGTCGGCGGAGAAGATAATCGAAAGTCTCGAGACCGTAAGTCTGATGTCAGAACGCAAGGTTGTGCTGCTTCAGGACTTTGCACCTGCAATGGGCGCAGATCTTAAGTGTCTGCCGGCGGAAAATCTTAAAATGCTTACGGATTATTTTTCTGAAATACCTGAGGAAAGCCTGCTCATCATAACCGCTCCGGAGCAGGGAGAAAAAAAGAAGGGGAAAAACAAAGTCAGATCAGCCGCCGAAAAGGCAGGAAAGGTATACGACTTTCAGCCTCTGAATGATTCGCAGCTGAGAAGCTTCATAGGAAAACGCTTCAAAGCCGCAGGGAAACAGTATACTCCTTCAGTTCTTAATCTGATAATGTCTGAGAGCGGATACGGAAGCAAGTCAATAGAATACAGCCTTTACAATCTTGAAAACGATCTGAAGAAAATAATAGCTCACAGCGGAATATCACCGGAGATAACATCAGCAGACGTGAGTGATATCATTGCGGCAAATCCGGAAAACAATGTTTTCGCCATGCTGGATGCAATAGGAAGAAACAGAAAGGACGAAGCATTCAGGCTCCTGCATAATCTCCTGAACACGGGAGGCAATGTTTTTCAGCTTCTGGCGCTGATCACAGGGCAGCTGGAGCTGATTCTCTCAATTAAAGAAATGAGAGATGAAGGGGTGCCGGCAGGCACTATACCGAAAAAGCTCGGTGTACATGAATTCAGAGTCAGGAAGGCGGCGGCAGTGACAGGACTTTATTCGATGTCGGATTTAAGAAATGCACTTTCAGCTGCATATGAAGTGGATGAGAATATTAAGTCAGGTCTGATGGAGGGCCCGCTTGCACTTGAATTTTTTATTGCGAAGCTTTAAGCAGTGTCTGCTCTTTAAGCTGCCGCGGCGAGTTGTCACAGCGACTGACCGCTGATGCCCGGAATTCAGCAGCTTAAGGAGAACGGATGAATGACGGAACCTTTCTGAAGGCAGAAACCGCAAGAAAGTCATTTTGCAAATATTAAGAAAATATGTATTTTGAAAGCTGCGTTTTACATATTATTGCATTACAGCAGCTTATTTGCTATAATAAAAACATTCGAATTTTGTGTAAAAATGTAAATATGTTATTGTGTAAGTGTATTTTTAGGAGGAACAAAAATGAGTGAAAATTGTTGTAGCTGCAATTGTGCTCAGAATCGCAGAGAACAGTTCAAAGAACTGGACCCTGTCCTGGAACAGTATGCAAAGGTACCGGGAAGTCTGATCACTATTCTGCAGAAAACTCAGGATATCTACGGATATCTTTCTGTGGATGCCATCAACTATATCTCCGAGGCTACGGGAATAAAGCCGGCGAAGATATACGGTGTGGCGACTTTTTATGCACAGTTCAGACTGAAGCCGATAGGCAAGTATCTGGTAATGCTGTGTCAGGGTACTGCATGCCATGTAAACGGTTCTGAAATGATTGAAGAAGCCGTATGCGAATTCCTTGAGATCAAGGATGGAGAAACTACAGAAGACGGCATCTTTACATTAAACAATGTAGCCTGTCTCGGGTGCTGCTCCCTGGCTCCGGTAATGATGGTAAAAAGTTCAGAAGGTGACGAAACATACGGCAATCTTACGAAGGATTCCGTAAAGAAGATCCTTGCTGAGATCAGAGAAAGAGCATAGGAGGTACCGGAATGAAAGTAGTAATCGGACAGGGAAGCTGCGGAGTAGCTACAGGAGCTAAGAAAACAGCGGCTGAATTCGAGAAGCAGATAGCAGATAAGAATTTAGATATACAGGTAGGAATTACCGGATGTGTAGGAACATGTTACCTTGAACCTATCGTTGATGTTTATGATGACAACGGCGAAATGACAAGATATGTCAAGGTGCAGCCTGAAAAAGTAGAGAAAATAGTTGAGGATCACCTCATAGGTCACAAAGTCGCAGAGGAATATGCGATTTCGGAGGAAGACAAGAATTTTGTCGGCAAGCAGCAGAGAGTAGTTCTCAGAAACTGCGGTGTGATAAATCCGGAAGATATCAACGATTATGTTGCCGCAGACGGATACAAGGCAATAGAGAAAGTTCTCACTTCAATGACTCAGGACGAGGTTATCGAAGAGATAAAAATATCAGGTCTCAGAGGACGAGGCGGCGCAGGATTCCCGACATGGTTCAAGTGGAATGCAGCAAAGCAGAGCCCGGGAAAAGAGAAATATCTCGTATGCAATGCCGATGAGGGAGACCCGGGTGCATTCATGGACAGATCGGTTCTCGAGGGAGACCCGCATTCACTGCTTGAAGGCATGATTATAGGCGGTTATGCAATGGGAGCAAACCAGGGCGTTATCTACTGCCGTGCAGAGTATCCGCTCGCTATCAAGAGACTTGAGATCGCAATGGCTCAGGCAAGAGAAAAAGGATACCTCGGCAAGAACATTTTCGGATCCGGATTTGACTTTGACATTTACATTAAAGCCGGTGCGGGAGCTTTCGTATGCGGTGAGGAAACTGCACTGATAGCTTCACTGGAAGGTGAGCGAGGAATGCCTAGACTCAAACCGCCGTTCCCTGCAGCAAAGGGATTCTGGCAGAAGCCTACGGATATAAACAACGTAGAAACACTGGCAAATGTTCCGTGGATAATCTTTAACGGCGGAGCTGCATTCGGCGGAATGGGCACAGAAAAGAGTAAGGGTACCAAAGTATTCGCTCTGGCAGGAAAAATCAAGAAGGGCGGACTTGTTGAGGTTCCTATGGGACTTACACTCAATGACGTTATCTTCGGTATCGGCGGAGGAATCAAGAAAGACAGACAGTTCAAGGCTGTTCAGATGGGCGGTCCTTCAGGCGGATGTATTCCTGCACACCTGATTGACACACCTGTAACTTATGAAGATATCAACAAGACCGGTGCTATAGTTGGTTCCGGCGGTATGATTGTAATGGATGAGGATACATGCATGGTAGATATGGCAAGATACTTCCTCAACTTTACAAGAGATGAATCATGCGGCAAGTGCAACTACTGCAGAATCGGAACAAAGAGAATGCTCGAGATTCTTGAGAGAATCACAGAGGGCAAGGGCAAGGACGGAGATATCGAACTCCTTGAAGAACTTGCAATGAAGATAAAAGACGGTTCAATGTGCGGACTCGGACAGACTGCTCCTAACCCTGTACTGACAACTTTAAAATACTTCAGAAACGAATACGAGGATCATATCTACAACAAGAAATGTACGGCAGCATCATGCAAAGCGCTCGTTACATACACAATTACAGATGCGTGCAAGGGCTGTACTCTGTGTTCGAAGAAGTGTCCTGTCGGCGCTATTTCCGGCAGCGTGAAGGAAAAGCATGTCATAGATACTTCAGCATGCATCAAGTGCGGCAAGTGTCTTGAAACATGTAAGTTCGGTGCTATTGAAAAGAAATAAGGGAGGAGGAAAAGTAAAATGAACAAATACAGACTTAATATAAACGGCAAAGAAGTTACCGGTTTTCCGGGACAGACTATTCTTGAAGTTGCCAGAGAAAATGACATTTTCATTCCTACTCTCTGCTACGATGAAAGAACTAAAATTTACGGATCATGCGGACTCTGCATGTGCGAAATGGAGGGCAATCCGAAGCTGTGGAAAGCATGTGCCACAGAGATTGCTCCGGGAATGGTGATCCGTACAGATACACAAAGAGTTATCGAATCGAGAAAAACAAACCTCGAGCTGCTGCTTTCGAACCACCAGGGAGACTGCAGACCGCCTTGCGTACTGGCATGCCCTGCACAGACAGACTGCCAGGGATATGTGGGACTGATAGCAAACGGAGAATATGAAGCAGCTCTCGAGCTGGTTAAAGACAAGATTCCGCTTCCTGCATCACTGGGAAGAGTTTGTCCGCATCCATGCGAAGAAAAATGCAGAAGAGGACTTATCGACGAACCGATTTCGATTCAGTGGCTGAAGCGTTTTGTTGCAGACAATGATCTTGCAGCAGACGAGGTATTTGTTCCGGAATGTGATCCGGATACAGGAAAGAAAGTAGCTGTAATCGGCGGCGGTCCTATGGGTCTGTCAGCAGCTTACTTCCTCAGACAGAAGGGACATGCAGTTACTATTTTTGAAGCTATGCCTAAGGCAGGCGGTATGCTCAGATATGGTATTCCTGAATACAGACTTCCTAAGGCTGTACTTGATGAGGAAATCCTTACTATCCAGAGCATGGGCGTTGAAATAATAACTGATACGAAAATCGGTAAAGATATCCCGTTTGAGACTGTAAGAGAAGATTTCGATGCAGTACTTATCGGTATAGGTGCATGGATTTCGACAGGCGTCGGATGCAAGGGTGAAGATGCTGCAGGAGTTATCGGCGGTATCGATTTCCTCAGAAAAGTAGTAAGAAACGAACCTATAGAGCTCGGAGAAAAGGTTGCAATCGTCGGAGGCGGAAACACTGCCATGGACGCATGCAGAACAGCAGTAAGACTCGGAGCAAAAGAGGTTTACAATATTTACAGAAGAACAAAGGACGAGATGCCGGCTGATATGGTCGAAATCGAGGAAGCAGAAGAAGAAGGCGTTATCTTCAAGAACCTTACAAATCCTCTTGAAGTCGTTAAAGATGAAAACGGTCACGTGAAGGAAGTTATTCTGCAGGTAATGGAGCTTGGCGAGCCTGATGAATCAGGAAGAAGAAGACCTGTTCCTGTGGAAGGAAAGACTGAAACAGTTGCAGTTGACACAATGATACTGGCTATAGGTCAGGCCGTAGATGCATCAATCTTCGACTGTGACAAGACAAGAAAGAATGCTGTCGCTTATGATAAAGAAACATTCATGACAAGCATGCAGGGCGTATTTGCAGGAGGAGACTGCGGTAATGACAAGATATCGATTGCCGTAGAAGCCATCGCAGATGCCAAGAAGGTTTCAGAAAGCATAGACGCTTACCTTGACGGAGAAATCATCAAATACGAGAAGCCGTTCTTTGTAGAAAGAGACGACATAAACGAAAAGACATTTGAAGACAGAGAAAGAATGTGCAGACCTGAAATGCCGCAGCTCAGCGCAGATGAGAGAAAGGGCAATTTCAGCGAGGTTATTCCTGACGGATATACTGCAGAGCAGGCAGAGGCTGAGGCTATGAGATGCCTCGAGTGCGGATGCCACGACTATTTCGAATGCAAGCTGATTGATTTCGCACATCAGTACGATGTACATCCGGAAAGACTTGCAGGAGACAAGAATCTCGTAGAATACGAGGACGCTCATCCGTTTATCGTAAGAGATCCGAACAAGTGTATACTGTGCGGTCTCTGCGTGAGAGTATGTGATGAGATTATGGGCGTCGGAGCTTTAGGTCTTGTACACAGAGGATTTGATACTGTTGTTAAGCCTAATCTCGAAAAGCCGCTTATCGAATCAGGATGTATTTCATGCGGACAGTGCGTGAGCGTATGCCCTACAGGTGCTCTTCAGGAAAAAACAACAATGATAAAAGAAACTCCTGTTGCTGCAGTTGAAACAGATACTACATGCTCGTACTGCTCAGTGGGATGCGGCCTCAAGCTGGAATCATATGCAGATATGCTGATAAAGGCAAATCCTGACAGAGAAGGCAAGGTTAATGCAGGTCTCGCATGCGGCAAAGGTAAGTGGGGATTTGACTGCTCGATGCTCGAAGATAAGCTCGAGGAACCGCTTATCAAGGGGGCAGAAGGATTCAGAGAAGCTGATTATCATGAAGCTCTCGTTCTGATTGCTAAGAAATGCCAGTCAATTGCTGCGAAATATACAAAGGATGCAGTAGGTGTTGCTGTATCAGACAGATATACTAATGAAGAAGCTTATGCTATCAAGACGATGGCTGAAGATATGGGCGCCAAGATTTTCTGCATGAACAGCAGAAAGAGCGGCATTGCTCCGGTTATCGGACATGATGCTTCGCCTAACACTATCGATGAGCTCCTCTCAACAGAGGTTATCATAGCTGCGGGCTTCAATGCTCCGGATAATTTCGTTATCCAGCTCAAGCTCAAGCAGGCTGCTGAAAGAGGTGCTAAGGTTATCCTGATTAATCCGGAAGAGTATCCGCAGGCTATGAATTTCCTTACAAAGGAAATATATACTGCAAACGATCTCGGATTCATAAAGGAAATCGCCAAGGCAGTTGCAGACAGCGGCAAGGGCGCAGGCAAAGCAGGCTTTGAAGAATTTGCAGACAGCCTTAAGGATGTAAAGGTAAGCGAAGAAGCTCAGGCAGTAGCTGATATGTATCTCGGTGCAAAGAAGGCAATGATTGTATTCGGTCAGAACTTCATTACGGCAGATGCCGCAGCTCTCCTTGCTGATATCGCTGTTGCAAGCGGTCACATCGGAAGCCCTAGAGACGGAATACTTCAGATTAAGGCAAAGAACAATTCACAGGGTCTCGTAGATCTGGGAATCACAGCAGGCGCAGAAGCGCTTGAAGGCGTGAAGGCACTTGTCGTATTCGGTGAAGAGGCTGATATCGATACAGATGCACTTGAATTCCTTGCAGTATGCGATACTCATATGACTTCACTTGCTGCGAAGGCAGATGTAGTTATTCCGGGAACAGGATTTGCTTCAACAGACGGCACATATACTAATACAGAGAGAAGAATGCAGCTCGTTCAGGCAGCAATCGATGAAAACATCGAGCTCAGCAACTGGGAAGTAGCAGCAGAAATCTCACATGTATTTGAAATTGAGCATGACTGGGAAGACACAGAAGACATTTCTATGGAAATGAACGATAAGGTTCCTGCATATAAATATGCTCAGGTTGATGAAGTGCTCGGCGGAGTGCTTGCACCGACTGCAGACGCTAAGCTTACTGCAGTACCTGACGGTAAATTCGCAGATCCGCTCAAGTGCACTGACAGTCTGATGAACGTGATAGCAGAAAGACTTCCGAAGCCGGCAAATCCGACAGCGTAGTACAGATTTGCAGATATCGGTTCAGGCTCGCTGTAATCGAGTCATAAGATACAGGCAGACGGATATAAAATTCAGCTGAATAAAAAACAAAGCGCTGCATTAACAATTGAAGGTTAATGCGGCGCTTTTTATGTGCGCGCAGAGCACAGGAGTATTGCACAGGCGATTCTTGATGCGATAAAAGCTGTCCTTAAGAAGCTGAGAATCATGCTTGC
>CAVECM010000006.1:0-24446 GCA_963614095.1 Bacteroidaceae bacterium | reverse complement strand
GGTATTACTTTTCTGCATTGAGCGAACTGATTGAACCTGATTTTAAATTCAGCGGCCGGAGAGTTCATTCGGTGCCGAGAAGAATCGGACAAACATCATAAGAAAATAAGGACAGAGGGATACGAATATGACAGAAATAAAAACAGCGGCGGCAGCCGGAACAACTTCAGAACAGAAAATCCTTTTTTCGCCTCTTGGCGGAACGGATCCGATTTCGAATTTTCGGGACGGCTCGATGCTGCACATCTGCAGAGTTTACAGGCCTGATGTTGTGGTTCTGTATCTTTCGAAGGAAATGTGTGATTTTCATAAGAAGGATGACCGCTACAGGTACTGCATCCGGAAGCTTTCGGAGCTCACGGGTCATGAATTCGATATCAGGCTGATTGAACGGCCGGAACTGGAGAACGTTTTTGATTTTGACTTTTTCTATAAGGAATTCGAGTCGCTGCTCAGAGAGATTCGCAGCAGCTGTGACGGCGAAATCCTGCTGAATATTTCCTCGGGTACGCCGGCGATGAAAAATGCGCTTAACATTCTGGCGGAGCTTATGGATATAAAGCTGCAGCCGATTCAGGTCACAACGCCGGAAAAGAGCATCAATCCTCATGAAGAGGACAAGGTGAATTATGATTTCGAAACATACTGGGAACTGAATGCTGACAATAATCCGGAGACGTTTGAGGACAGAACCATCAGAATCGAGAGCAGAAATCAGACCGCGTTTTTTACAATAAACAACATAAGAAGGCTGATAGACGCCTATGATTACCCTGCAGCGCTGAAGCTGGCGGAGAGCATCAGGGAATTCATTTCACCGGAGGCCGTGGAAATGCTGCGGATTGCGTGTGCCCGGATCAGTCTGGATTATTCGGGTTATGCGAAGGCCGGCGGAACGAAAAGAAACTTCATGCCGGTGCAGGGAAGCGATGTCAGAGATATCGCAGAATATATACTGATACTGCAGATAAAGGCGGAAAAGGGCGAGTACGCGGATCTGCTGCGTGCGGTCACACCGGTGTTCTATGAGCTGTGCAAGCTGGTGGTGCAGAAGCGGTGCGGGATTGACCTGAGCAAGGTGACGTACAGGAACCGGGATACCGGTGCGCTGCGATGGCGAAATGATCTGGAGGAGATTGATAAAAGACTGTACGATTTCTTTGTTGATACATACGGTGAATATCGTCCGGGGTATGCGGCAAGCGAACAGCTGACCAAAATGATATACAAGTTCGAGGCGGATGCGGAATGCAGGAAGGCTTTTGACGAATTCCGTGCGATAGAAGAAAGTGTCAGAAATATCGCGGCTCATAATCTGGTGGCGATTACAAGTGACTGGGTTAAGACAAAGTGCGGCTGTGAACCGATGCAGATTGTCAAAAGACTGCGTGCACTGGCGGTGAAGTCAGGTGTCAGAATCAGCAAGGACGGCTGGAATTCCTACAATCTGATGAATGAGACAATCAAGAAATCGCTGCTCCTGGAAAATTAACCGCTGCAGCGGCAGGCCGGCAGCAAATCTGCAGCAGCGAAATGAAATATCCCGCAGATACTGCCGGCAGCAGCAACAGAAAACATTAAGCAGAACTCTCAGCAAAATGCAAAATGGAATTGCAGGATTCCGGCTTTTGCGGTACACTTAGTGATTGAGAAAAAAACGCCGATGGAGACTGCCGGAAAACCGGGTCCGCAGCCGGAGCAATGCAGCTTCCGGGCATTAAAATAAATATTGTATTGTCCCTGCAGTATACAAGCTGCAGTAAATAATCTGAAATATGAAAGGCAGGTTTATTATATGACATTCAAAGAATTATTCGAAAACGAAGAAGTAAGAAAAGAAATGTGTGAAGCCCTGAAAAAGACAGATTCAAAAAACGATGCAGAAGGCATAGCATTCTTCATAGCAGAGGCTGAGAAGCGCGGTGTTAAAGCGACGGAAAATGAAGTGAGATCGTGTCTGGTGTCCAAAATGTCAATTGATGAAGATGAACTGGATAACATCTCCGGCGGAGAAAGCTGGATGTGCGGCTTCAATGATCAGTGCCTGCTTACATGGAAGCATACAGAGGGCAAATGCACGCAGGCTCATGCATGTACATACAACAATCTGTGCGTGGTCGCTTTTAATTATGAATAATCAGCAGAAACTGCAAACTTCCCGCACCGTTCTGATGCGGGAAGTTTTAGTAATTAATCCGGTGAGGCAGGCCGGAAGGAGGTAAATAAATGTATTTTATAAATGGAAGAAACACGGATCCGCATTACAATCTGGCTTTTGAGGAATATTTTTTCATGACGCCGCCCGTTGACGAGGAGTTTTTCCTCCTGTGGCAGAATGACAGAGCTGTGATAATAGGCAGAAATCAGAATACGATTGAAGAGATAAATCAGAAATATGTCGATGAAAACGGAATTCAGGTCGTGAGAAGAAATACCGGAGGCGGTGCAGTTTACCACGACATGGGAAATCTGAACTTTTCATTTATCCAGAAAAGCGGAGATGTTTCCCGGCTCAATATGCGGGCATTTTCGGTGCCTGTCATCAATGCGCTGAGAAAGCTGGGCGTGAACGCCGAATTCAGCAGCAGAAACGATATGACTATAGACGGCAGGAAATTTTCCGGAACGGCACAGTCGATTCACAAGGACAGGGTGCTGCATCACGGGACACTGCTCTTCAATTCGGACCTGACTGTGGTTCAGGATGCGCTCAATGTCAAGGACATCAAGGTCGAATCAAAAGGCATCAAGTCAGTCAGGAGCAGAGTGACGAATATTTCGGAGTACCTGGATAAGAAGATTGATCTGGAGGAATTCCGCAGTCTCCTCATAAAAAACATGTTTGAGCAGGGCACCCTCAGGGAATATACTCTCACGGAAGAGGACAAGAGCCGGATAGATAAACTGAAGACCGAAAAGTATGATCTCTGGGACTGGAACTACGGCAAGTCACCTAAATACGGCATGAAAAAAGAAAAGAAGTTCGACTGCGGCATCGTCACAGCACATATTGACGTGGAAAGCGGCAGCATAAGCAATATCAAGTTTTACGGCGATTTCTTCGGCATCGGCGATATCGCAGAGCTTGAAGAAAGACTGAAGGGTGTGAAGTTCAGATATGACGAGCTTTGCGAAACCCTTAGAAAGAATGACATCGGGAAATATATCAGCGGCATTACGCCTGAAGAGCTCGCGGATTATATGATTTACTGATAACAGAAAGAAGGACCGGGAATGGATAATCTGACAGATAAAAAGACAGCAGTAGTAGGAATCGGCGGAGTCGGCGGATATATGGCGGCGATGCTCGGAAAGACCTGCACACACCTGAGCATAGCGGCCAGAGGAAAACGGCGGGAGGCTCTGCAGGAAAACGGCATCGTGCTGCACAGCGACTACAACGGTGAAATTGTTTCGAGGCCGGAACGGATAACTGCAGCAGGCGAGCTCGGCGAGCAGGATTATATTTTTGTCTGTGTGAAAAATTATTCTCTTGAGGAGGTATGCAGAGATCTGCAGCCGGCTGTGGGTCCGGATACGGTGATAATTCCGGTTATGAACGGTGCAGACACTGGCAGCCGCGTCAGGCGGTTTATCGGAAAGGGCACGGTAGTTGATTCGCTGATATATATTGTGACATTTGCGAACGAGGATTTCTCGATAACGCAGCAGGGCGATTTTGCAAAGCTGAAAATAGGTATAAAGAATGCGGACGCGCAGCAGAAAAGCAGAGTTGCTGAAGTCGCTGCAATTCTGAGTGCAGCAGGTATCGACTGCGAAATCGCAGATGATATCGAGGTGGAAATATGGCGCAAATACATCCTGAACTGCGCATACAATGTTGCGACTGCGTTTTACGATAATACAATCGGGCAGCTGAGGGACGACCCTGTGAAGGCAAAGGAATATGAGGACCTGGTGGACGAGGCATATCAGGTTGCACGGGCAAAGGGCATCGGCATCACACCGGAACACAAAGAGTTTATAATAAACAGGTTTTACAATGATCTGGCATATGGTGCGACAAGCTCGCTGCAGCGCGATATCTGCAGCGGGAAGCAGTCAGAGCTGGAGACATTCAGCGGATATATCGTCAGAGAAGCGGAAAAACTGGGGATTTCCGTACCGGTATCAAAAAGAATGTATGAGAAAATGAAAAAATTAGCACTCACCTCTTGACAGTGCTAACAAAAGTGCTATAATAAAGTCATAAAGAACAAAGGGATCAATCAGAGAGACGACGATCAGATATGCAGACCGGCACAGGGCCGGAGGAGGCAGAAGATGATCGAAGGATCATCAGCAGATTGCCGCCGGATAAATCAAGATTGATATATAAGAAGGGAGCGATGATTTATGATGATGATGCCTAGTATATTTGGGGAAAACTTATTTGATGACTTTATGAATGATTTCGCATTCCCGGCATTTCCGAATGCAGAGAAGAAACTGTACGGCAAGCGTGCAGGAGATCTCATGAAAACCGATGTCAAAGAGACCGAGAACGGATACGAGATTGATGTAGATCTTGCCGGTTTCAAAAAAGACGAAATCAAGATGGAGCTTAACAGAGGATACCTTACAGTATCTGCTGCAAAGAGTCTTGACAACGACAAGAAAGATGAAAAGGACAATTACATAAGACGTGAGCGATATGCGGGAAGCATGAGCAGAAGCTTTTATGTAGGCGACCATGTCAAAGAGGAGGATATCCATCCTAAGTATGAAGACGGAGTACTGTCCTTCAGTGTTCCTAAGCAGGAAGCAAAAGCAATTGAAGATAAAAAGCGTTACATCTCCATCGAGGGATAGTGAGCAGTAAATCAGAAGTACCCCGCAGGATGTATCCTGCGGGGTACTGTTGCCAGGTACGGCCTGCAGAGTGCGCTGCTGCGGCTTTCGGGAACCGGCGGCTGCCGGCAGGAATCGCAGCGCGGGCGCAGGAGTAAACACGGATCAGAGATAATACTCGACACAGATAGAATGGAGTGATGAATATGGCGTCAAAAAGAGATTATTATGAAGTGCTCGGCGTCAGCAGAGACGCTTCACAGAACGATATAAAGAAGGCCTACCGTAAGCTGGCGAAAAAATATCATCCTGACACAAATGCGGGCAATGCAGACGCTGAGGAAAAATTCAAGGAAGTTTCCGAAGCATATTCAGTGCTCAATGACCCGGAAAAGAAAAAGCTTTATGATAAATTCGGACATGCGGCCTTTGACGGCACGGCAGGGGCGTCGTCAGGAAGTACAGGCGGGCATTTTTACGGAAATCCGAACGGCAGCTACAGAGAATATCATTTCGAGGGCGGAGATATGGATGACATATTGAAGGACCTGTTCGGCGGGAAATTCTCCGGCGGCTTCTCGGGAAGCGGATTTTCGGGCGGTTTCGGCGGCTCCGGTTTCGACAGTTCGGGCTTCGGCCGGTCAGGAAACGGATACAGCAGACGAAGCTCCGGCTTCGATGGCTCCGGCTTCGGCGGCTTCTCGGGGTTCGGCGGTTCAAACGGATCGGGAGCCTCGGGCTTTAACGGCGGCGGATACAGCACAGACGGTGCGGATGCGGAGGCAGAAATCAGTGTGACATTTGACGAGGCGGCATTCGGCTGCGACAAGATGATAAATATCAGTAACCCGTCGAACGGACAGCAGACATCAATAAAGGTTCATATACCGGCAGGCATAGATACCGGCAAGAGTATAAGGCTCAGAGGCCGAGGAGGTCAGGGAATCAACGGAGGAAAAAACGGAGATCTTCTCCTTAAGGTAAATGTCGGGAGTAAACCGGGATTTGAGAGAAAGGGCATGGATGTTTACAGCAGCATAACTGTTCCGTTCAGCACGGCGGTGCTTGGCGGAAAAGTGCAGGTGCAGACTCTGCAGGGAAAAGTGATGTGCAGAATTGCTCCGGGAACGCAGTCGGGAACCAAGCTGCGAATAAAGAACAAGGGCATAGTTTCCATGAAGAACAAATCGGAATACGGATCGCATTATGTTGAAATCCAGATAGAGGTTCCGAAAAACATAAGCCCTGAAGCAAAGCAGAAACTTGAAGAATTCGAGCGCCTGTGCTCAAAAAATAAACGAGCCGCCGCATAAAAAAACGGCGGCTCTTCTGCGTGGTGCATATAACTGCCTATTTTAAAATTATGATATATTTGGTATAATAACGTTGACCCGAAATCCGGCAGCGCATACCGGCATTATTCGTAAAAGCGGGGATGTGTTTCGGAGGTCGGGAATTTTGCAGTGTAAGGAGAAAATGATGGCAAAAGTAGATATAATATCCGGATTTTTAGGTGCCGGAAAAACGACATTCATAAAAGAACTTATTTCAAAGGTTTATAAAGATGAAAAAACCGTTCTCATAGAGAATGAATTCGGTGAAATCGGCATAGACAGCCATTTCATGCAGAATTCAGGTGTTGAAGTTACAGAAATGAACTCAGGGTGCATATGCTGTACACTTGTCGGAGATTTTGCAAAGTCTCTGAAGCAGGTAAGTGATGAGTTCCATCCGGATCGTATTATAATTGAGCCGTCGGGCGTCGGCAAGCTGTCAGATGTAGCGAAAGCCGTAATTAATATGCAGGAAGAAGCCGGCGTCGAAATCGAAAGCCTGATAACTGTAGCCGATGGTAAAAAAGCACAGATGTATATGGATAATTTCGGTGAGTTTTACAATGACCAGCTGGAGCATGCAGGAGTAATCGTAATAAGCAGAACGCAGGATATGGATGAGAAAAAGCTGGCAGAATGTGTAAAGCTGCTCAGAGAAAAGAATCCTGACGCAGCAATTATCACAACGCCGTGGGAAAGCCTTTCGGGGGATATGATAAGCGCGGCTCTCACGCACAGCCATGCGCTCGAGAATGTGCTGCATGAGCTGGAGCATGAACAGCACGAGGAACATCATCATCACGACCACCATGACCACGACCATCACCACGATGACGAATGCGGTCATGACCACCACGATCATGACCATGATCACGAGCACCATCACGACCATGACGACGAATGCTGCTGCGGCCATCACGACCATGATGACGACCACGAGCATCATGACCATGACCATGAACATGAACATCATCACGACCACGACCACGAATGCGGCCACGACCATCACGACCATGAGCACCATCACGACCACGATGATGAGTGCTGCTGCGGTCATCACCACGACCATGATCATCACCATGCTGATGAAATATTCACAAGCTGGGGAATCGAAACAGTACATAAATTCAGCAAATCAGAACTCGAAGACACGCTCAGCCTGATGGGTGTTACTTCAAACTTCGGCACAGTGCTCAGAGCGAAAGGTATTGTGGAGAGCGATGACGGCACATGGATGGAATTCGATATGGTGCCGGAAGAGCTTGAAATCAGAGAATGCCAGCCGGATTACATAGGCAGGGTATGCGTTATCGGTACAGAACTTGACAAAGAAGCACTGGAACGTGTTTTCAAGATAAGCTAGAGAAAGGACGACAGTTATGGAAACACCGGTTTATGTGTTTACGGGATTGCTGGAAAGCGGCAAAACGACTCTGCTTCAGGAAGTTGCGCAGGAAGAGAATTTTCTCGATCCGGGCAATTCGGTGGTAGTGCAGTGCGAGGAAGGTGAAGTTTCACTTTCCGAGGAATTTCTGAAGAAGCATTCGATGACGCTTGTCAAGGTTAAAAGCGCTGACGAGCTCACGGAAGAATTCTGGAAGAGTTTAGAAAAAAAATACAAACCTGCACAGATACTCATAGAATACAACGGCATGTGGGAGCTGGAAAAGCTTTTCAATGACAATATACCCGAAGACTGGTTTGCAGGCGGGGTATACTCTGCTGTAAATGCAGAGACAGCAGAAATGTATATGACGAACATGCGGAAAATGTTCATGGAGCCTCTGAAGGCGTCAAATCTTGTCATTTTCAACAGATGCGATGATAATACCGACAGGATGAAGTTCAGAAGAGCTATAAAGATGCTCAATCCTGCAGCTCAGGTGGCATTTGAGAGAAATGATGAGACAATGATGACAGATGATGACGATGTCATGCCGTTTGATTACAGCGGTCAGGAAATCAGTATAGAAGATATGGATTTCGGCCTGTGGTATCTTGATGCTATAGACCATCCGGACCGATATATCGGCAAGGAGATTGAATTTACGGCAAAATACTGTGCCAGCGGCGAACCGAATGCCAACTATTTTATTCCGGGAAGACATATTATGACATGCTGCGCAGATGATATACAGTTCCTGGGATACATATGCTACTTTGACGACGATACAGGCACAAGATTCAATCACGGTGACTGGGTTCATGTAAAGGTGCTGTTCAATGTCGGAGTTCATGAGATGTATGGCTTCGATATGGGACCGATACTCAAGCTGCTGTCCATAGAACCTGCTGAAAGACCGCAGCAGGAGCTTGTGACATTTACATGATAAAACAATGTACTGCACAGATGAGGAGGAAATCGTTATGAAGAACTTTTTTAAGGACTGGAACTTCAAGAAGCATGCAAAATTTGTCACGGGTGTTTATCTCGCATGCTATGCGATAGATATGACACTTGGCTATGTGCTGGTTAAAAAATGCCTGAATCCGGCAGAGAAAGCCGGCGGGGAGGAATAATGCGGTATCGATTCTGCTCCAGCTGTACGGAAGAAATGGAACGCAGGCTGCATGAAGATGAGCCGCAGGATAAGCATCCCGGCAGTGAACATATTCCGGCGCCGCAGGATAACAACCCGGTCTCAGGTCTGCAGGATAATGAACCGTCTTCAGCATCATATGGCGGCGGCACGGATTCCGGGGGCACTGCTCCGGCGCATATGCAGGGATATAACTGCATCATGATTTACAGTCCGGACAGAAGCAGACTGCTGTTCTGCAGAAGGCTGAAGGATCCGTACAAGGGCAAGTTCAACCTTGTCGGCGGCAAAATTGAGCCGGGTGAAAACCATGATGATGCGGCTTATCGTGAGCTTTTTGAGGAGACGGGAATATGCCGCAGCGATGTCACGCTTTCTCATATGATGGATTTCACTTATTACAACCAGAACTGTTATGTCGAGGTGTATGCAGGGGTGCTCACAAGCGATGTCAGGCTCGTGCAGGAAACGCACCCGCTCTGCTGGATAGATGCGGATGAGGATTTTTTTGATCTCAGAAAATTCGCAGGCGAGGGGAATATAGGGCATATGGCAGAACAGGTGAAGGACTACGGCATGGGCCGGAAAACGGAATAAATAAGGTGTATGACGTAAGTGCCGATGCCGGGGCAGAAACAGATTATTCCGTGCTCGGCAGAAACGGATTGCTCCGATGTTCGGAGAAAGCGGACGGCGTAAGCGTCCGGCAGAATTAAGAATAACGCAGATATAAACTTAATACATCTATGCAGATATAAGCACAGAATATTTAAAGGATATACCGAGATGAAGGTGTATCCTTTTTTGCGGTGCGCCCGGCGGAGTGCGCTTCAGGCGGCGCAATCGGGGAGAGGCGGAGATTTCAGGCGGCACACGTTTCAGACGGTGCGTGCTTCAGATGCGTGAAAACCCTGAATCCGCCCGGCAGATCGAGTTCTGCGTAAGCTATGTTAAATAAATTTAACAATAAAGAAGTAGAAAAATTTAACAGAACCATTTATAATTAATGTACACATCTTAGAACATATTCAAAACATATTACCAGGGATTCAGCCGGGGAGAGAAAATGAAATATTCAGTAATAGACATAGGCTCAAACTCAATGAGACTCACTGTCTACAGAGTAAAGAACGGTACATTCAAGATACTGTTCAAGGATAAGAAAATGGCAGGTCTTGCGGGCTTCGTGGAAAACGGATGCATCACAGACAAGGGCATCGCCCGTGCATGCAGTCTGCTGCAGGAATTCAAAAGCACACTGTATTCACTGGGGATAACCCAGAATATATTTGTGTTTGCAACTGCATCACTTCGTAATATCATGAACAGCGATGAGGCTGCAGGCCGGATAACTGCAGAGACAGGCTTTAATATAGACATCGTTACCGGAGAACAGGAAGCGATACTCGGATACACAGGAGTAATGCGCGAGCTTAACATACGCGAGTTTTACATATCAGACGGAATATTTATGGATATAGGAGGCGCGAGCACAGAGCTGGCCATGTTTGAAAACGGCGAAATAAAATTCCCGCGAAGCTACAGAATCGGATCGCTCAAGCTTTACAAGGAATGCGTGAAGCATATTCTGCCGGGAAAGAATTCGAGAAAGCGCATAGCTGAAGCAATAAAGGAAGAGCTCAGCAGGCAGCCGATTAAACCTGAAAACCCGTACAACAAGCTTATCTGCACAGGAGGAACGGCAAGATCGGTTTTCAAGTTCGCAAGATATCTTGATATTATTCCGGCATCGGCCAGCACGATGCATGCAAATGATCTCGCAAAGGTCGGAGAGCTGCTGACAGGAAACAGGAGCGATGCCGCTGACGCGATTCTGAAGGTGGATCCCGAACGAATACATACAATTGTGCCGGGGTACATGATTATGCAGAGTATTGCGGATCAGACAAAGACGAAGAAGATAATAGTAAGCAGCTACGGAGTACGGGAGGGATATTTATGTCAGAAGGTGCTGGGATAAAGAAAAATTACAGATATACGCAGAACAGAGAACTGAGCTGGCTGCGCTTCAACAGAAGAGTCCTGGAAGAAGCGGCAGACATTAAGGTTCCCCTCCTGGAACGTCTGAAATTCGTATCGATTTTCTCGACAAATCTGGATGAGTTTTTCATGGTGCGCGTGGGCAGTCTGTTCGATATGGCTGCAGTGACTCCGAAGCACAAAGACAATAAATCGGGAATGACTCCCTCGGAGCAGCTGGACAGTGTATACAGGATAATACCCGGGCTGGTTGAAAGAAAAAGGCGCATATATTCGGCGGTCTGCTCGGAGCTTGAGCGAAACGGCATCACAGATGTGAGATATGATGAACTTACGCCGCTTGAAAAGGAATATGTCGAGAAGTATTTTGATATGGAAATCCTGCCGATGCTTTCGCCGCAGATTATAGACAGCAGGCATCCCAGACCGCATTTCCGCAGCAAGGGGCTTTATATAGCGTCGCTGGTAAGAGATAAGAGTGACAAGAAATCGATAGCTTTCGTGCCGGTTCCGGACAAGCTGCCGCAGGTGATAATGCTCGGCGAGGCAGGACGCTTTATCAGGATTGAGAACATAATTCTGAACAGAGCACCGGAGCTTTACGGTAAATTCAGACAGGAAGAGGCGTGCGTATTTTCCGTAACGAGAAATGCAGACGTCAGCTTTGACAACGATAAATTCGAGGACAGTGAGATTGATTTCAGAAACCGCGTGGAAAAGCTGCTGAGAAAACGTGCGACGCTTGCTATCGTTCGTCTGGAAATCGACAGAGACATAACGCAGTCCTTCATGAAAGAGCTTGTGAAGATTACGGACGTTGAGAAGCATCAGATTTATAAGGATCAGACGCCCCTCAATATGAAATACGTGTTCGAGATGATCGGCAAGCTTCCTGCGGAGCTGAGCCGGAAATTATCATATAAACCATATGAGCCGAGATGGCCGGAGGACCTCAGCCGGGAAATACCGATGGCGGAGCAGATCAGACAGAAGGACAGACTGCTGTTCTTTCCGTTTGATTCAGTTGAGCCGTTCCTGAAGCTGCTCAATGAAGCGGCAGATGATGAGGACGTTATTTCTGTAAAGATAACCATATATCGTCTTGCATCATCTTCAAAGATTGTACGTGCTCTCTGCCGTGCGGCGGAAAACGGCAAGGAAGTCATCGTGCTGATGGAGCTGAGGGCGAGATTTGACGAGGAAAACAATATCGGCTGGTCCAAAATGCTCGAGGAAGCCGGCTGCAAGGTGATTTACGGCATCGAAAACTTCAAGTGTCACAGCAAGATATGTCTGATTACTTCTTATAAAAGAGGCAGATACGGGTATATCACACAGATCGGCACGGGAAATTACAACGAGAAGACAAATGCGATGTATACGGACCTGAGCATAATGACAGCAAATGAAGATATCGGGAAGGACGGAACTGCGTTTTTCCGCAATATGCTGACCGGGAATCTGGACGGGCAGTACAATAATCTGCTTGTGGCACCCGGAGGAATAAAGCCTGCGCTGATGGATATGATAGATGAGGAGATAAGCAAGGGCAGTGACGGACATATATGCATGAAGGTCAATTCCGTTACTGACAGAGATGTCATAGACAAGCTTGCCGAGGCCTCACGTGCGGGAGTCGATATACAGCTTATCGTCAGAGGAATCTGCTGCATCCGCGCGGGAATACCGGGAGAGACGGATAATGTAAAGGTCGCAAGCATCGTCGGCAGGTATCTTGAGCATGCGAGAATATACTGCTTCGGAAAAGGCGACGATTTGAAGCTTTTCATATCATCGGCGGATCTGATGACGAGAAATCTGAGTCGTCGCGTGGAAATCGCGGGTCCTGTGTATGACAGCGATATCAGGGAGCAGCTGCTTCATATTCTGCAGGTGCAGCTTGCGGATACCGCAAAGGCAAGTACGCTGCAGCCGGACGGATCGTATATAAGGAAATGCGAGGGCGAGGAGATAACGCTTGACAGTCAGCAGGAATTCATGGATAAGACACTGCATGACATAAGCGCAGCACCGGAACCGCAGAAAAAGCATACCGGGCTCTTCGGCAGAATCGCAGCGCTTTTCACCCGGTCATAAGCCGGAAGCGTACGTCAGATTTGACGCTGCATCTGTGAATAAAGAGAAAAAATCTCAAAAACTTCTTGCGTTATACGCTTCAGGACGTATAATGTACTTGAATAGTACAGATTGCAGAACGAATCAGAGGGGAAATTTGATATGGCCGTAAGGGAAAATGAAAACAAGGAAATAGTGAATATGATCAGAGAAGGGCTTAAGCAGAAAAACGGCTACTGCCCGTGCAGACTGGAAACAACACCTGAAAACAAATGTATATGCAAGGAATTCAGAGATCAGATAGCAGATCCGGATTTTGAAGGCTATTGCCACTGCATGCTCTTTTATAAGTCAAAGGACTGACTTGCAGACACTTGAACCGGCTGGTTCTGGCCGGTCGGTGCAGGGTTGACTTACAGACTCTTGCCCCGGCAGATTTCGGACGACCGGCGCGGGGCTGTCTGATTTACCGCAAATCGAAAATCGTGTATAAGGAATGCTGCATTACAGGAAATGCCGCACTGACGAACAAACATGAAAATGCCCGAGATGAACATCCGGTATATATCGAACATAATAGTTCGGAAGATAAAGAAAACTGCATTTATATGCTTAAGTATTGATTTTCAGACTATAAGGTGATAGTATAGAACACGGTCTTGATAAAAAATTGCCTAAAGAAATTTAGGCAATTTTTATGGAAAAAACAAGGGTAAGAGAGGATAACAAAAATTACTATGGATCAGAATGACTTTAATATGGAAAACAGCGACGAGATAAGCAAACTGGACAATGCGAAGAAAATGGGCGAAATGCCTGTGGGAAAATTAATATTCCACATGTCATGGCCGGCTATACTGTCGATGTTTATCCAGGCTTTTTACAATGTGGTAGACAGTTTTTTCGTTTCGATGATAAGCGAGGAGGCGCTCGCAGCGGTAACGTATATATTCCCTGTACAGATGCTGCTGATTTCGGTATCGGTGGGAACAGGTGTAGGCATCAATTCGCTGATTGCCAGAAGACTCGGCGCAAGGCGCTACGAGGAGGCCGATCTGGCAGCAAGTCACGGCTACAGGCTTTCGTTCTTTAACTGGATATTTTTCGCACTTATCGGGATATTCCTTTCGGGGCCGATGATGCATCTTATGTCAGATACACCGTACATTGTTGAAAACGGTGAAAAATACATGTTCATCATAACTGTAGGCTCATTGTTCTCAATTGTTCAGATAACAACAGAAAAGATACTTCAGTCTACGGGAAATATGAAAATACCTATGGTATGCAGCATCTGCGGTGCGGTTACAAATATCATCATGGATCCTGTTATGATATTCGGTTACGGACCGTTTCCTGAAATGGGAGTAACAGGCGCTGCAGTGGCAACGGTGCTGGGACAGCTGGTATCGATGTGTCTGGGTCAGTATTTCCTTTTTGCAAAGGAGCACGCAGTTCATGTAAAGCTGCGCGGATGGAAGATGCAGGGCAGAATTCTCAGAGATATATACGCGGTAGGAGCGCCGGCTATACTGATGCAGTCGATATCGTCAGTAATGCAGTTCGGTATGAATCTGATACTCGGAGGTCTTTCCGAAACGGCAGTAGCTGTAATGGGTGTATACGGAAGACTGCAGTCATTCATATTCATGCCGGTATTCGGACTTAATCAGGGCGTATTGCCTGTAATGGGATTCAATTACGGTGCCAGAAGCAGGAAGAGACTCATGGAAGCATATAAGAAGGGTCTTACCACAGCACTTGTGATTATGGCCGCAGGATTTGTGATGTTCCAGCTGATACCTCATCAGATGATTGCGATATTCAATTCAACCGGAAATCAGGCAATGTATGATATAGGTGAACCGGCACTGAAGACGATAAGTCTCTGTTTCCTGCCGGCAGCATTCGGTATTATGACATCATCTGTATTCCAGGCGATAGGACACGGTTTCCTGAGTCTGTGGGGGTCACTGCTCAGGCAGCTGATAGGCATTCTTCCGCTGGCATGGATTCTGGCTTATATATCGGGACTTGATCTTGTGTGGTATTCATTCCCGCTTGCAGAGCTGATAGGTGTCGTGTA
The DNA here is from genome assembly GCA_963614095.1 of Bacteroidaceae bacterium. Lineage (GTDB taxonomy): Bacteria > Bacillota > Clostridia > Peptostreptococcales > Anaerovoracaceae > Lentihominibacter. Next base: position 9,618 of record CAVECM010000006.1, on the reverse strand, counting down.
TTTTGCAGTGACATTCAAACATGTATACCGGACAGATATAAGACGTCTGGATATAATAAAAGACGTGATGTAGTTTTCATCACGCCTGAATCTCAAAGCATATCAGAGGCCGGTAATCTGAAACGGCAGATGTCATGCCGGGGAATATTGACCGGGCATGCATAGTACTCAGATTTTCACGGGATAGACCGGCTCGATTTTTTCACCGTCCTCGATGCGGTAATCGGAGTCCATTTCCACGAGGTCGTATATCAGAGGGTCTTCAATAAGTCGCTTCCATGCTGTGTAGGTGGCTTTTACAAAATCGTCGTTCAGATGTATTTTATCAGTAATAAGCGGACAGGTATAAGGTATCTGTCCGTTTTGATATATCATCAGCAATTCACCGTTTTCATCCAGGTGGGGCGCCAGAGGGAAGGTACGGCACTGAAGCGGACGCATACAGCGGTCGCAGTGCGGAGCTTTGAGGCACTGAAGAAAATACACCTTCCCGTGCCAGCTGTCCGGAAATTCGTAGTCCTCGGCATATCCCCAGTCCCAGCCGAGCCAGTCTTCTTTTCCGGAAAAAAGCTTTTCTTCGCCGGGAAGCAGGTAAATCCCAAGCGAAGAATCGTCTGCGTCAGAATCATTGTTTTCGTATTCATATGTGCAGCATATACTGCCGCATAAAAGGCCGCAGTCTCCGTTAACTGGAGAAACTTTATCCAATAATCGGTATATGGCCTTAAAAGTATTTTTTTTGATTGAACTTTTCATGAAAATATTATATCATAAAGGATAAATGTTGGAAAATTTTTTTTTGCTTCATATATATATGTGTTTCATATATATTTTGGCAGACAGCAGATATATATTCAGATAATTGTGTATTCGGACAAAAGGAAGGACTATAGAAGGAAGGATTATAAATGAGATTAGGAATAGACGTCGGATCGACAACAGTGAAGCTTGTTCTGCTTGATGATAACGATCATATAGCATACAGCAGATATGAACGGCACATGTCGAATGTTTTCAAGACAGTCGTGGACATGCTCAGGGAAATGTATGAAACTGTGGGCAATATGAAAATAAGGACAGTCATAACAGGTTCGGGAGGACTGTCACTGTCAAAAATTCTGGAGATACCATTTGAACAGGAAGTAGTGACGTGCAGCGCAGCAGTTGAGAAACTGATACCGCAGACTGATGTTGCGATAGAGCTCGGCGGTGAGGATGCGAAGATTACATTCTACGGACAGACTATAGAACAGAGAATGAATGGTACATGCGCCGGAGGAACGGGGGCTTTTATAGATCAGATGGCAGCGCTCCTCAATACAGATGCGTCAGGGCTGAATGAGGCAGCCAAGAAGCATACAATGATATATCCGATAGCGGCAAGATGCGGTGTTTTTGCAAAGACAGACATACAGCCTCTTATCAATGAAGGTGCGTCTATTGAGGACTTGTCAGCCTCGATATTCCAGGCGGTTGTAAATCAGACCATAAGCGGTCTGGCATGCGGTCATACGATAAAGGGCAAAGTGGCATTTCTGGGAGGACCGCTGTCGTTTCTTTCAGAGCTTCGCAGACGGTTCATAGAAACGCTGAATCTGAGTGAGGATGAAGTGATTTTTCCTGAGGACTCGAAGTTTTTTGTTGCCATCGGTGCGGCATTAAACTCTGTAAAATATGAAGAGCTGGATTTCATCGAAATTATCGACAGGATAGAGCATGCAGATCCGAGTGCACTTTCAGATACGAGACATATGGCTCCTCTGTTTGCAGATGCAGAGGATTACAGAAAATTCCATGAAAGACATGCCAGAGACAAGATAAAAAGAAAAGATATTAAAAAGGCAAGGGGCAAGGTTTTCTTAGGCATAGACGCGGGCTCTACGACTACGAAGGCTGCGCTGATAGACGAGGACAAGAACCTGCTCTATTCGTATTACAGAGGCAATGAGGGAAAACCGCTGGATGCAACGATGAATATGTTCAAGGAGCTGTATTCACTGCTGCCTTCAAAGGCATATATTGCGAATGTCACTGCTACAGGCTACGGTGAGGGTCTGATAAAAGCCGCTTTCAAGGCAGATCTGGGTGAAATCGAGACGATGGCTCACTATAAAGCTGCAGAGGAATTTCTGCCGGGTGTGGACTTCATACTCGATATCGGCGGTCAGGACATGAAGTGCATGCGTATCAAAGACGGTGCGATTTACAATATCATGCTCAACGAGGCCTGCTCGTCAGGCTGCGGATCGTTCATCGAGACATATGCGAAATCCGTGAATATGGACGTGCAGTCTTTTGCAAAAGAGGCACTGTTTGCTGATGCTCCGGTGGATCTCGGAACAAGATGCACGGTATTTATGAATTCAAAGGTAAAGCAGGCGCAGAAGGAAGGCGCTACGATAGGCGACATTTCTGCGGGACTTTCATACTCGGTAATCAAGAATGCTCTTTACAAGGTTATAAAGCTCAGAAATCCTGAGGAGGCGGGGCAGAAGATTGTGGTTCAGGGGGGAACGTTCCTGAATGATGCGGTGCTGAGAGCTATCGAAAACATACTCGGCAAAAGTATCGTCAGACCGGATATCGCGGGGCTGATGGGAGCCTATGGTGCGGCGCTGATTGCAAGGGAAAATTATGTTGAGGATACTGCATCGTCTGTGATGGGTCCCGATGATATGGCGACTTTCCATGTAACGACAAGCCACGTAAGATGCAGGGGCTGTGAAAACAATTGCCTGATGACTATAAACAAATTCAATGACGGGACAAAATTCTTCACAGGCAACAGATGTGAACGCGGAGAAGGCAAGACTCCGGAGGAAGAGAATAAGCTGCCTAACCTGTTTGAATATAAGCTGGAGCGGCTGTTCAGGTACAAGCCTCTGACTGTTGAGGAATCAAAGCGCGGGGTTGTAGGCATACCGCGTGTGCTTAATATGTATGAGAATTACCCGTTCTGGTTCGTGCTGTTCACAAAACTGGGCTTCAGTGTGCTGCTTTCGCCGAAATCCAGCAAGGAAATGTACGAGCGCGGGATGGAGACTATATCCTCGGATACGGCGTGCTATCCGGCGAAGATGGTGCATGGGCATATCAAGTGGCTCGTGGAGCACGGTGCAAAGTGGATTTTCTATCCGAGCATCAATTATGAAAGAGAAGAGGACAAGACTGCACCGAACCATTACAACTGCCCGATAGTTGCGACTTATCCTGAAGTTATAGCAGGAAATATGGATGATATTTTCGAGGAAAATGATGTTACGTTTACACATCCGTTCCTGCCGTATGATAACGATGAGAATCTGGTGCGGGAGCTTTACAAGGTTCTCAGCCGCACAGGCGTCAGCAGGTCTGAGCTTGAGGAAGCTGTAAAGGCGGCAAGAGCCGAGGATAAGCGTGTCAAGGATGATATAAAGAAGGCCGGTGAGTATTCGCTGAGATTTGCTCGTGAACATAATAAAAAGGCTGTGGTGCTGGCGGGCAGACCTTATCACCTGGATCCGGAAATCAACCATGGAATAGATAAGATAATAAGCTCGTTTGACATGGTTGTTCTCACGGAAGATTCGGTGGCTCACCTCGGCAAGCTTGAAAGACCGATAAGAGTACTCGATCAGTGGATGTATCACTCGAGACTTTACAAGGCAGCGACATTTGTCGGAACTACAGATGACGTTGAGATAGTACAGCTCAATTCGTTCGGATGCGGACTGGATGCCGTAACGACTGATGAGGTTGAAGAAATAACGAGGAAAAACAACAAACTTTACACGGTGCTGAAAATAGACGAGGGAACCAATATGGGCGCGGCAAGAATCAGAATAAGATCCCTCAAGGCAGCGATGGATGAGCGTGAAAAGAATGGTGTGAAGCATATAGAAGACAAAAGCCCTTATGAACGTGTGTACTTTACGAAAGAAATGAGAAAGGATTACACGATTCTGATACCGGAAATGTCACCGATACATTTCCAGTTTGTTGAGGCGGCAATCGGAAGCTCCGGCTACAAGGTCAAGAGGCTTCCGTCTGTTGATAAAAATGCGGTTGACGAGGGGCTGAAATATATAAACAATGATGCGTGCTATCCTACGATTATGACGCTCGGTCAGATAATATCGTATCTGAAATCAGGCGAGGTGGACCTCGATAAAGTCGGGATTTTCATGAGTCAGACCGGAGGCGGCTGCAGAGCCAGCAACTACGTGTCGCTTCTGCGTAAAGCACTGAAGGATCTTAATATGGAGCAGATACCGGTCATCTCGGTAAATATGTCGGGTCTGGAATCAAATCCGGGATTCAGCTTTTCGGTGCCGATGGTTAAGAAGGGCCTGATGGCACTTGTATACGGTGATCTTTTCATGCGTGTTCTCTATGCTACACGGCCGTACGAGAAAGAGCCGGGTTCGGCCAATGCGCTTTATGAAAAATGGTCAAGAATGGCAAGGATTAATGTAAAGAACGGCAGTCTTCTGAAGTTCAGGCATATCGTTGCGGGCATTGTCAAAGCGTTTGATGAACTGCCTCTTCTGGACATAAAGAAACCGAAGGTGGGAGTGGTTGGAGAGATACTTGTAAAATACCATCCTAATGCCAACAACGATGTGGTTGATATAATAGAAAAAGAAGGCGGCGAAGCTGTTGTACTCGATATGATAGATTTCTTCATGTACGGAATGTACAGCAAAGAATTCAATTACCGCAACCTTTCCGGCTCATACGGGACTATGATGGGCAATAAGGCTGCGATAAAGCTGCTGGAATTTTTCAGAAAGCCTATGAGAGAGGCGCTGAATAACAGCAGGAGATTCCATCAGCCGATGTTCATAAAGGATATCGCAAAGAAGGCAACTGAGATAATTTCGCTCGGAAACCAGTGCGGAGAAGGCTGGCTGCTGACGGGCGAAATGGTTGACCTTATAGATGACGGCGTGGAAAATATAATCTGCATGCAGCCGTTTGCGTGTCTGCCTAATCACGTTACGGGAAAGGGCATGATGAAGGCGCTGAGAAAGAGAAATCCTATGGCCAATATAGCAGCTATAGATTATGACCCGGGAGCATCAGATGTAAATCAGCTGAACAGAATAAAGCTGATGATGGCAACAGCGCACAAGAACCTGCAGAAGAAGGAGGCTGAAGCCGCAGGTCAGCAGTAAAAAACAGCACTTCACAGATTTGCTGAAATTGGTAATCAGCTTGAAATTATACGATTAAAGGTGTATAATTTAATTTGTATTGAAAAAATTTAAGGTTAGGAGGTGTCTCCATGGGAAGACACGGAACAATAGCAGGCAGAAAAGCCGCACAGGACTCTAAACGTGCAGCTATGTTCACAAAATATGCAAGAGCCATTATAGTAGCAGCTAAAGCCGGAGGTGACCCGGATTACAATGCTACTCTGAGGGTTGCAATAGAAAAAGCAAAAGGCATCGGGATGCCGAATGACAACATTAAGCGAGCTGTCAAGAAAGGTACTGGCGAACTCGAAGGTGAAACGTATGAAGAACTCAGCTTTGAGGGATATGGCGTAGGCGGAGTTGCGGTTATCGTAGAAACACTTACGGACAACAGAAACAGAACAACTGCAGCTGTAAGATCTACTTTTGATAAGAACGGAGGAAATCTGGGAACACCGGGATGCGTTTCTTATATGTTCTCAAGAAAGGGCATAATAATTATAGAGAAGACAGATGCTATCGATGAAGATGCGCTTATGGAGGTTGCACTTGAAGCAGGTGCTGAAGATATGCTGACACATGATGACAGCTTTGAGATTCAGACTTCTCCGGAAGCATACACAGATGTTCACGGTGCGCTGGCAGATGCCGGATATGAAATTGTCGATTCTGATATAGAGTATGTACCTTCGATGGAAGCTGCTCCTTCAGACCCGAAGGATTTGAAAGCGCTTAAGAAAATGATAGATACGCTGGAAGATAATGATGACGTGCAGAAGGTTCATCACAACTGCAGTGTTGATCTGGACGAAATAGAATAAGCGCGGTGTGCACGGGCAGAGTATTCGTACAAGTTTGCACAGATAAAATTACAGGATTTTTATATTAAAGAAACTACATTTCCAATGATAAAAGTCATATACAAAGACCTCTTTTCCGAATTCAGCGGCAAAAGAGGTCTTTTGCATAAAGTAAGCCGCACTCCGGACGCAGCAGAATCATTTTTCTGTATGGATAAAATTATATCTGAAAATGTGTATATACCGGCAAAATAATTTTCGTACTATCTTGCGGTTAAACAAATGATTTTTGTATAAAATTTGCTGTATTTCTTGACAAAACAGGGAATACATTTTAAAATGGTTAGGAAGCTAATTATTATTTTGCAGGATGGATGCCGGTCATAATGCCGGTTTGCTGCATTAAAGACCATTATCTTCTCCGGCAGTCTGCAGTTCTGTTACAGAGATTTTTCTCCTGCAGCCGCATTTAATCGGAGACGTTCTGCATTTTACAGTCAATGAATAAAAATCTGTATCGATTAAAGAAAGAAAGAGGAAGTATGAAAGAAGAAAATCATAAGAACACTGATGTTATAGCCGGCAAACGGGGCAGCAATATTGCCGTGCGATTCATTATTTATATTATCGGGCTGCTTATTATGACGCTTGGAATCGCTGTTTCGGTCAAATCAAATCTCGGAGTATCGCCGGTAAGCTCGATTCCGTACACAATGACATGTGTATGGGGAATAGAAATGGGAAGAGCAACGATATTTTTCCATATCGGGCTGGTAATTATCCAGATCATTCTGCTCAGGAGCAAATTTCAGCTTAAAAATCTTCTTCAGATTCCCGTGGGAGTCATGTTCGGTTATATGACTACTTTTTCAAATCATCTGATGACATTCTTTCCGGATCCGGAAAATCTTTATATAAGGCTGGCTATGATGCTGGTCAGCACTGTGCTGATTGCCATTGGTCTGTTTTTCTATGTTCCGGCAGACATCATTCCGCTTGCGGGGGAAGGTGTCATGCTGGCAATTTCAAAGGTGACGGGCATAGTTTTCTCAACTGTAAAAGTTGCATTTGATATTACTATGGTAGTTGTATCACTGGCGGCATGCATTATACTTATTCATTCACTGGGAAGCGTAGGGATAGGTACGGTCATAGCTGCTTTCCTGGTAGGTATAGTACTGAAATTCATAACGAAGCTTTTCGGAGAATCAAGGGACAAGTGTTTTCGTCTTGGAAAATATGCAAAGGCTGCAGCTTTACAGACAGAAGCAGAGTCTGCAAATCCGCTCAGAAAGATAATGAAGAAGGAAGTGTACTCGGTAGGCACGGATGCACAGCTGTTTGACGTTCTGAAGCTTATAACCGAGAAGGGTGTGAGCGGAGTGCCTGTGGTAAACAGTGAAAACAAGCCGGTGGGATTTATTTCCGACGGAGATATACTGCGCTTTTTAGCATCAGAAGATCCGCTTTATATCAACCCGTCAGCGCTTATTGAACTTGATTTTGACAGCAAACTGAAGGAGCTCATGAAACGCAGTGTCAAGGAAATAGGAAAAAAACGTGTAATAACAGTCGATGCCGACGACAGTCTCAGCAATATATGCCGCGTTATGGTTGATAACCATATTAAAAAAGCCCCTGTGATGTCTGACGGTAAAATGATCGGGATTATAAACGTGAGCAATATTACAAAATATGCATTCCGTATACTCGGAGAAGAAATTGCATAAATCACCTGCATACAGTAGATGAATTTTCCGGTGAGGAGAGCAGAGCTGTGAAAAAAATACAGTCTGCAGCTTAGTGCTGCAGAGCTCCTCAACAGTCCCGGCTGTGTCGTATGCCGGCAATCGGAATTTTCTCAAAAGATGACGACGTGAGATAAAATTATCACGCCGTTATTTTTTTACTCCCGTTGTGAGTCTGAGCAGCGATTGAATCTCAGCTGCTTTTCAGACATCGAGATACGGGCGACTTTAATATATCATTGTGAGCACGTTTCGGAGAAAAAACGGATTACCGACCCCTGAATGATGGATGCAACTAAACTGTGCAGCAGATAAGTACTGAGAAACTATCATAGTCAGGCAGCGTGTGAACCGTAACAAGCTTCCGCTGCCGGGGTCCGGGACAGAGCCAGCGGTTTGATTTTTCAAAGCAGATGTATTATTATAGAAATACCGGCGGGCACAGTGATGCTCGGACTGATATTTGATTTTAAGGGAAAGGAAAAGTGCGGCAGCTGATTTTACGGTGCCGTGCAGGAAATAGATATGGATATCGATTTAAAAGAAAAATTCACAGAGCTGCTGACGAAAAACGGTATTGTGGCAGAAATGGGTGTGACGCCTGTAAAGTATACATATATACTGAACTGCAGTAAGGGTGATGAGGTTACAGATTTCTGGTATGTTGAGACCGACGGTGGTATAGATACTGGGGTTCCTAATTTTGTAAAGTGGAATATTGCGGATTATATATTTGCCTGTGTCACGAACGAGGATTATGAAAACGGAAGGTATATGATTGGTAAGACAGAAGAACTGAAGGGCTACGGGACATCGGAAGGTATCAGGGAAGACAGTTCGTTTATGACGATGAGTTTCACAGAACTTTTAGATGCGCTGAAGTAGTATGGCTGCCTGCTTTGAGCTTAGCCAATGGCTTTGGCTCGTCGGAATGAATGATTCCTGCAGCCCGGAATATTCACAAATAAACTGACTTTTGCCAAATTGTACTTTACCGGAAAGCATATATCCGTTATTATGCAGAAAATAATTTTTTAAGGGGGGAAAAGGGATGAATGAGATTAGAAAACAGCTTGCCGGTTTTCCATACTGGGACAAGCTGGACGAATGGGAAAAAGAGTATGCAGTACATAATTCATACATAAAACACTATGAAAAAGGACAGATGCTCTGCGGCGGCGGTATGTATATGGGGATGGGATATGTTATCGAAGGAGATATCAGAGTTTATATAAGCTCAGAAGAAGGCCGCGAGGTGACGCTTTTTCATCTGGGATCGGGTGACCCCAGTGTTTTGTCTGCTTCATATGTGATAAAACAGATAGATTTCGATCTGCAGATGGCTGCCGAGACTGACAGTCGGATTATGGTTGTGAATATGGAAGCGTTTGAATACCTTATGGAAAGAAACATATATGTGAAGTGTTTTGCATATGAAGTCGCAGCCAAGCGTTTTTCATCAGTAATGCAGGTGCTGCAGCATATGATGTTTTTTAAATTCGATCGTCGCCTTGCATCGTTTCTGCTTGACGAATACGAGAGAAGCGGAAATACAGAAATACCGGTAACGCATGCACGGGTTGCCAAACGTATAAATTCTGCACGTGAAGTGGTGGCCAGAACATTAAGGGAGTTTGAAGAAAGCGGGCTGGTAAAGAGAAAAAGAGGGGCGATCCGCCTTACAGATCTGGAAGGTTTGAAACGCATTCGTGACAGCTGCGAATAGAAAATGCATAACACAGCTGAGAAAATGCATAACGCAGCAGAAAAATCCCGCCGGCGGCACAAATTGGACAGCATTTAAAATCGGGCGGCATTTACTGTTGAAATCAACCCGGCAGCCGGCGCGGAAGTAACCGGGCAGATAAAAACAAAACAAAACATGAAAAAAGG
>CAVECM010000005.1:0-11388 GCA_963614095.1 Bacteroidaceae bacterium | reverse complement strand
ACATTTGTATGTGCTACTGTCACAATGCCGCCTTTTGAAAAAAACAGAATTAAAAAACAGACTGCCGCACCGGGAGATACTGACTTTCCCGGTGCTTCAGTCTGTTCAGGCATATATTAACTTTTTACGGCTTTATCATTTTCAAACAGCTCGTGTATCATCTCGGCATATGCGGGTTTACTGTGTAAATTTTCGCGTTTCTGTATACTGTTCTCATTTTATACGAACCTCCTCCAGGTGTTTCCGATACATGTTTCCTGAATATTATGATACATTTGTCAGATTCTATCTGGTGATGTTTTTTACTGTATGATGTATATGATTTTAACTTCATCTGCGCTATGCATTTCTCCCGGAATTCCGATTGCCGGCTGTAATCTGCAGACACTTTTGCCGCAAAAAAAACACCGGCAGCAACGCACATACGTGCATTACCGCCGGCGGAATCTGCTTTTGAAAACAGTTTACTATTTCATTCTTTCCTGCTTCACCTTGTGATCGATTACGTGCCTCTTTGCAAGCTCTGCGGTCACGTCCTTAAGGGTTATTCCCTGCTCCACCATCATCACTATCAGATGGTACGCCAGGTCAGCAACCTCGTATATGGTCTCTTCCTTATCATTCTTGGCGCCTGCGATGATAACCTCTGTCGACTCCTCGCCGACCTTCTTGAGAATCTTGTCCATTCCCTTGTCGAACAGATAAGTGGTATAGCTGCCCTCCTTCGGCTGTGTTTTCCTGCCTTCAATCATTTCGTAAAGCGCATCGTATGAGAACGGTGTCACATCATTTCCCGTATATTCGAGATTGAAGAAGCAGCTTTCTTCACCCGTGTGGCAGGCCGGACCATTCTTGATAACTTCAATCACCAGTGCATCTCTGTCGCAGTCTGATGTTATTGTCACTACCTTCTGGGTATTGCCGCTGGTTTCGCCTTTTCTCCACAGCTGCTGTCTGCTTCTGCTGTAAAAGCACGTATATCCTTCCTTCATAGTGATTTCCAGCGACTCACGGTTCATATAAGCCACCGTGAGAACCTGCTTCGAATAATAATCCTGAACCACTGCCGGAATAAGTCCTTTTTCATCAAATTTCAGTTTTTCGATATCCATATTATAATCTGACCTCCACGCCTTCATTTCTGAGATATTTTTTAAGATCTGTGATTTTTATTTCTTTATAATGGAAAATGCTCGCAGCAAGTCCCGCATCCATGCCCTTATGTCTGAAGAGCTCGGAAAAATCCTCCATCTTTCCTGCGCCGCCGGATGCGATTATCGGTACATTGACTCTGGCTGCTATCTCATCAAGCATTTCCAGATCGAAGCCTTCCTTCACACCGTCTGTATCTATACTGTTGACAACAAGCTCGCCGGCTCCGCTGTTCACACCGTTCACTGCCCACTGCAGCGCATCTATTCCGGTATCTTCACGGCCGCCCTTTGCAAAAAGTCTGAAGCTGCCGTCAACTCGCTTTATGTCCATACTCAGCACAACGCACTGATCTCCGTATTTCTTCGCCGCTTTTTCTATTATTTCCGGATTGCGGATAGCCCCGCTGTTGACGCTTACCTTGTCGGCACCGCACTTCAGCACTCTGTCAAAATCGTCCAGCGTGTTGATGCCGCCGCCGACTGTCAGCGGAATAAATATTTCCGATGCGACCTTCTTCAGTATATCTGTAAAGAGTCCGCGTTCCTCCACGCTGGCCGTTATGTCATAAAACACCAGCTCGTCGGCGCCTTCTCTGTTATAAAACCTCGCCATCTCCACAGGATCAGAAACGTCCTGTATTCCCTCGAAGTTCTTGCCTTTTACAACCCTGCCGTTTCTTACATCGAGACAAGGTATGATTCTCTTAGTGATCATTCTTTATTTCTCCCATCTCTGTTCGGCATCTTCTGCCCCGGAAGTATTTCCCTCTGCAATTTCCACTGCCTTCGCCAAATCCAGCTTATCACTGTACAGGGCCTTTCCCAGTATTGCGGCAGAAACCACATCTCTCAGCTGCTCAATTTCGTCATAAAAACTGATTCCGCCCGATGCCACGATATCCAGACCTTCAATCTCCGCAAGCTTCCTGTAGGCGTCCATATTAGTGCCCTCCAGGCTTCCATCCCTTGAAATGTCAGTGTATATCACAGTCTTCACTCCGATCTTCTGCAGATATCTGCAGAACTCAAAGCTCTCTGTGCCGGTTACCTCTTTCCAGCCGTTTACCGCAACATATCCATCCTTTGAATCCACGCCTACGGCTATTCTTTCGCCGTATTTTCCGACCATCTCCTCCAGAAATTCCGGATTTTTCACAGCAACGGTACCGAGGATTACCCTGCCGACTCCGATTTCAAGGTACTGCTTTATACGTTCTTCGTCTCTGATGCCGCCGCCGACCTCGACAAACATATCGACATTTTCAACAATCTTTTTTATCGAGTCATAATTCACAAGTCTGCCGTCCTTTGCTCCGTCAAGATCCACAAGGTGCAGATTGCCGGCACCGGCTGCCTTGAACGAGGCTGCGATTTCCGCAGGGTCGTCGCTGTAGACGGTCATCTGATCATAGTCACCCTGAAAAAGTCTGACAACCTTGCCGTCTCTCAAATCTATTGCAGGAAAAATCTTCATATCCGCTTATACCTCCATAAATGCTCTAAGTATATTGAGTCCCACATCTCCGCTTTTTTCCGGGTGGAACTGAGTTCCGTAAACGCTGCCGTTTCTCACTGCTCCGGTGATTTTTATGCCGTACATCGACGATGCAATTGTGCTGTCCTCGCAGTCTCTGCCGTAAAAGCTGTGCACGTAATATACGCAGTCTCCCTGCTTTATATATTTGAAAAGCGGCTCATCCGCCTTGAATTCCAGCGCATTCCAGCCTATGTGAGGGACCTTCAGATCAGTAATGCCCTGCTTCTTCAGATCCTCGTCTATCGATGCCACTGTGCCCTTTATAAGACCCAGACCCTTATGAACACCGTACTCATGACTTTCCTCAAAAAGCAGCTGCATGCCCAGGCATATTCCGAGCATAGGCTTCCCCGCTGCCGTTTCATTCATGATTGTGTCAACAAGACCCGTGGCTCTGAGCTTTGCGGCAGCATCCTCGAATGCTCCCACTCCCGGCAGAATAATTCTGTCAGCCTTTACTATATCTTCACTCTTATTCGTCACTACTGTATCAGCTCCGAGATATTTCAGCGAAGCTGTCAGGGAAAACAGATTCCCTACTCCGTAATCTATTATCGCTATCATTACAATACTCCTTTTGTCGAAGGTATCTCGTCAGCGTATTCACTTTCAACTGCGCATGCCTGTCTGAGCGCACGGCCCATTCCCTTGAATACCGCTTCAATTATGTGATGTGAATTTTCGCCCGCCAGCATCTTCACATGAATCGTCAGACCCATTTCGCGCGCCAGCGCTTCGATAAATTCCTTTACCAGCTCTGTATCAAAATCGCCGACCTTCTGCGTCGGTATCGTCACATCAAAGTTTACGCAGCTGCGTCCGCTTATGTCCAGCGCGCAGAGCACCAGAGCCTCATCCATAGGCAGAAGCATGCTTCCGTATCTGTAAATGCCGCGCTTGTCGCCGAGTGCCTCTCTGAAGGCTCTTCCCATCGCGATGCCGATATCCTCGACAGTGTGATGATAGTCGACATGCGTGTCACCATTGCAGTCGACAGCTATATCAAATCTGCCGTGTCTGGTGAACAGCTCCAGCATATGATCCAGGAATCCGCAGCCCGTATTTATCTCATACGCACCGCTTCCGTCGATTTCCAGAGCAAGTACTATCTTAGTCTCCTTCGTATCTCTGACAATCTTTTTTCTTCTCATTACGCTTCTCCTCCTGCACGCTTCAGCCGAGAATCTCTTCTGTGGCTCTGACAAGTGCCTTCATATCTTCAGGCGTGCCTATCGTTATTCTGACAAAATTACTAATCTTCTCTGCGTTAAAATGCCTTACTATTATATTATATTTTTTCAGCTTTGTGAAATATTCTTCGCCTGAAATACAATCACTCGATGCAAATACAAAATTCGAGCTCGACGGGAGCACTCTGAATCCCAGCGCCTTCATGTCAGCCACGAATTCTTCCCTGGTATCGATAATCATTTTTCTTGTCTTTTCGAAATACTCGCGGTCCTTCATTGCCTCCGCACCGGCAAGAATAGAAAGACGATTCAGATTATAAGGGTTGAAGCTGAATTTTATTCTGTTCATGTCTGCAATCAGCTCACTGTTTCCCATCGCAAAGCCCACTCGTGCCCCGGCAAGGCTTCTCGACTTGGAAAGCGTCTGTACAATCAGAAGGTTGTCATACCTGTCTATGAGACCTACTGCGCTCTGCGCACCGAAATCCACATATGCCTCATCTATCACAACCAGGTTTTCTCTGTTGTGCTGCAGTATATCCTCAATCTGCTCGAGCGTCAGTGCGATTCCTGTCGGGGCATTCGGATTAGTAATAACTATAGTGCCGTCTGCGTCGTAATAATCCGCCGGATTAATCGAGAAATCATCCATAAGCGGCACCTTTACACCATCTGCCTTGAAAATATCGCAGTATACGGGATAAAAGCTGTAGCTTATCTCCGGATAGTACACCCTGCCGGATTTCCCCTGGAATGCCATGAATATAAATGCCAGAATCTCATCCGATCCGTTTCCTGCAATAACCTGATCTCTGCCTATACCGTAATACTCGGCGACCGCATCGGTAAACAGCGATGCAGCCGGTTCCGAATAAAGCTTCAGCCGCTTCACCTCGGCATCATTTATCACCTTCACCACTGCCGGTGCCGGTTCGTACGGGTTCTCATTGGTATTCAGTTTTATCAGCTTCCCGAGCACCTTGGGCTGTTCGCCCGGCGTGTACGGCTCCAGCGTCTGAAATTTTTCATTTAAAAATCTGCTCATTTCACTTTTTCTCCCAGCTTCTGAAGCATGTCTGTTATCAGTCCGTTTTCGAATTTAAAGCTTGTCTTGTTCGCAATGAATCTCGCACTGATATTCTCGAATTCCTCTATCACGCTCAGATGGTTCTCTCTGAGTGTGTTTCCGGTCTCGACAATATCCACGATAACATCTGAAAGTCCCAGTATCGGTGCCAGTTCAATGCTTCCGTTGAGTTTTATTATCTCTATGTCTCTGTTTCTTCCTCCGTAAAAGGACTTGGCGATGTTCACATATTTTGTGGCAACGCGCAGTGTTCTGTCGGGATCCTCAACATACCCGTCCGGCGCAGCCACTGCCATCCTGCATTTTCCTATATCCAGATCCAGCAGCTCATATACATCTGATTTGTTTTCGAGCAGAATATCCTTGCCGACGATGCCCACGTCTGCAGCTCTGTGCTCTACATATATTGCTACATCACTTGGTTTTACGAGAAGATACCGCACGTTTTTCTCGGGGCTTTCGAAAACCAGCTTTCTGTTCTGTTCATAATATCCCGGGCAGTCAAATCCGATTGAAGCAAGCATATCGTATACCTGATCTCCGAGTCGTCCCTTCGGCAGTGCTATATTCAGCATTTATTTCTCCTCCTTTTTAACTTCTCCGTCTTTGAGAACGTATTTCTCTCTGTATCTGAGGCACGCAGGTGCCGCCGTTTCCGCTCTTACCGTAAGCCCGTCCTTCTGCAGATTTTTCACTGCTCTGAAAACATCGGCCATCGGCGTTTTTGCATCGTAAATAAGCAATGCATCCACATCGTATTCAGAAGGTGTTATTCTGCCCTTTGTAAGCTCATCGAGGTATATCGCGAATCCCACTGCACCCGCGTCTTTTCCGAAAAGCTGCATAGCCTTGTCATACTGACCTCCTGCCAGCACGCAGCCCGGCAGATTTCTTATATATCCTCTGAACACTATTCCGTTGTAATATTCCATATCGTTTATCATGGAAAGGTCAATCTGCACATTTCTGGCATATCCGAGACTCTTCAGCGCACTGCAGTATTCTCTGAGCTCATCCAGATCGTTTTCCATCTTTTCATTGACAGCCATACCTTTAGCTTTTTTCAGAGTTTTGCCCATTTCACCGTAGAGGAACGGGATTTCTCTGAGTATCTCTGCGTTTTTATTGTCAATTCCGGCTTTATCAATAATCTTGTTTATCCCCGTCACATTCTTCTGTCTGATGTGCTCCAGCAGCTCTTTCGTTGTGCTTTCATCTATTCCCAGAGTGTCAATGAAATCTATCGTATAATGCATCTGCGATATTTCCATAAGATAGTCCGAGTCTATGGTCTTGAGCGACTTGGCCGCCAGCGCCATTACCTCGAGAATACTGTATCTGTCGATTTTCCCCATATATTCGAGACCCATCTGATTGATTTCCTTGAAGCAGTGGTTCTCGCGGTTTTCTCTGTATACATTCTCTATATAGTAAAGCTTCTCGCTTTTTTCTCTCGTTGCGCCTGTATTGTTGATAACGCTGAGTGTCACGTCCGGCTTCATCGCAAGCAGTCTTCCGTCGAGATCTGTAAATGTCAGCACCTTGTCTCCTATAAGGAAGTTTCTGTTTGTCGCATAAAGCGAGTATTCCTCAAATTTGCTGATTTTGTATTTCTTGTAGCCGAACTTCTCAAAAAGTCCTCTGAGCTCCAGTGTAGCCCGCTCATCAGGTCTGAGATTGTATTTCATATCTGCTCCTTTTCATATATGTTTTCTGTTGATTCTTATTCTGTATTATGTGCGGCCGGCATATTTTTTATTTCTGAAAAGTCACCCTGCCGAACTGCATCCGGAGTTCCGATTAAGATTTTCAGTTAAAAATTTCAGGTTTTGTCCGGATTTTCGCTTTATCGCTTTTTCACGTTAAAGCGCTATCGCATTAACAGTATACACCCGTGCATTGATTTTGTCCAGTGTAAAATCAGCGTTTTCTGTTTATCACCGATGCAAGATATGCAGCGCCGAAGCCATTATCGATATTTACGACGCCCACACCGTTAGCACAGCTGTTCAGCATTGAAAGCAGCGCCGAAAGACCTCCGAGATTTGCACCATATCCGATACTCGTCGGAACCGCCACCACCGGAGCGTCCACAAGTCCTCCGACAACGCTGGCCAGTGCGCCTTCCATGCCGGCAATAACAATCACGACATCTGCACTTCTTATTCTGTCCAGCTTGTCAAAAAGTCTGTGTATTCCCGCAACACCGACATCGTATATCCTGTCAACTCTGTTTCCCAGTATCTCTGCTGTCACGGCAGCCTCCTCCGCAACCGGGATATCTGCTGTTCCTGCAGTTATTACCGCTACGGTTCCGAGAAATTCGCCTGCGGTCCCATCGTGCTGTGTGCCGCATTCATCCTCGGATTGTACCTCAGCATCCGGATTGTGTGTATCCCCCGCATACGATTCACCTTCACAGACTCCTTCTCTGCAGTCCTTTTGCCTGTCTCTGATTACAACTATCCGTGCGGTTTCATAATATTCGGCATCGCTGATCAGACTCTTCACCGCTGCATAATCCTCTTCGGATGCTCTTGTGCCCATGATGTTTCCGCCGCTTTTCGCCAGCTCCGCCATAATCTGCGCAATCTGATCCGGTGTCTTTCCCTGGCAGAACACCACCTCCGGAAATCCTGTTCTTAACGCCCTGTGATTATCTATGCTGGCAAATCCTATATCCTTGAACGGCAGATCACGAAGCTGATTATACGCTTCCTCAACTTCCATATCGCCTTTTTTTACTTTTTCCAGAACATCTTTTATATGCTTTTCCTTCATCGCTAATCTATTATCCTTTTCTCACTTACTATTATCTGCGGTTTTATATCATGCGCTTCAGCAGGCACCTCGTCAATAATCTGAAAATCATAGCATACTGCAGCTGTCATGCACCGGCTGTTTTCTTCCAGAAACCTGTCATAATATCCGCCTCCGTAACCGATTCTTCCGCGTTTTACCGAGAAAACCGCTCCAGGCATTACAACAAGAGTTCTGCTGTCTGGTACAAGCACTGTTTTCGAATCGGGCTCACGTATGCCGAACGCGCCGCTGATCAGCGGAGTATCTTCATTATATATATAAAAATCCATACGTCCGCCGATGACTCTCGGCAGCCAGACTGTTCTGCCGTTCCTGCGCAAAGCATCAATCAGCAATGTCACATCCGCCTCGTTTTTTATCGGCATGTAAAGGCACACATTTTCCGCATTATTGTACTGCTCCGTCATTGCCAGGCGTCTGCAGATTCCCGCAGAAAGTGTATTTACATCGAGACTGCTCATTGCACTTCTTTTATTAAGTATTTCTTTTCTTATTTCTTTTTTACTTTTCATATCCATATATTATCAGACTTCCCCGTACTTTACAATCCATCCGAAATATGATATCATTTAAAGCAGTAATATTACAACAATTAAACAGAAAGGTGGAAACACAAGTGAAAAGAATAAAGACTTTAGTATCACGTGATCTCGAAAAATCTGCAAAGACAGGCGGCTGCGGTGAATGCCAGACTTCATGCCAGTCAGCAAGCAAGACTTCATGCAGTGTTGCTAACCAGCAGTGTGAAAAGTGCAGGAAATAGCATTTTACTTCAGAATACTGTGAAATACTGATATCGATTGCTGCATCTGTATTCGGGTGCAGCTATTTTCTTGTAAAGAGCGCGGTGCGGATTTCTGCTTATTTTTATAATACTATGCATATTCTAATGTTATGCAATATTCTGCCTGTATGCTCTTCACATTCTGTCACCTCCGGAAAGGAATATAAAAGGAATTACAATGGTTCATCAATATAAACTAAACGGTTACAACATAGTGCTGGATTCAGAAAGCGGCTGTGTGCATACAGTGGACGATGCCGCCTATGACACCATCGCACTTTACGAAAACACGCCTGCTGAAGAGATAATCTCAACAATCAGTCAGCGCTACAATATATCAGAGGCTGATGTCCGTGAAATACTCGATGATATCGAGACTTTAAAGGAGCAGCACCAGCTGTTCACACAAGACATGTTCTCCGGGCAGGCTGACCTGTTCAAGCAGCGTCAGTCAGTTGTCAAGGCTATCTGCCTTCACGTTGCTCATGCCTGCAATATGACATGTGAATACTGCTTTGCAGGCAAGGGCGAATATCACGGGGAACAGGCTATTATGAGCTATGAAGTCGGGAAGCGCGCACTTGACTGGCTCATTGAGAACTCAGGAACCCGCCGCAACCTGGAAGTGGATTTCTTCGGCGGCGAGCCTCTGCTGAACTTTGATGTAGTAAAAAAACTGGTTGCATACGGCCGTTCTCAGGAAAAGCTTCATGACAAGAATTTCCGCTTCACCCTGACAACGAACGGTATTCTTCTCGATGATGAGGTGATAGAGTTTGCAAACAGAGAAATGAGCAACGTCGTAATAAGTCTTGACGGACGCAGAGATATCAATGATAAGGTCAGACGAACTCACGGAGATGAAGGCACATATGACAAGATACTGCCTGCTTTCAAAAAACTGGCCGATGCCAGAAATCAGCAGAACTACTATGTCCGCGGCACATATACACATTACAACACAGATTTTGCGGATGATATTCTGCACATGGCAGACCTCGGTTTCAAGGAGCTGTCCATAGAGCCTGTAGTCGCACCGCCGGATGCGCCTTATGCACTCCGTGAATCTGATATTCCGAAGCTGCTTTCTGAATATGAACGGCTTGCATGTGAGATGCTTGACAGGAAGCGCGAGGGCAAGGGTCGTGATTTCACGTTCTATCACTATATGATTGACCTGACAGGAGGTCCATGTATCGTTAAGCGTATCTCCGGATGCGGCGTAGGCACCGAGTATGTCGCAGTTACTCCTGCCGGAGACCTGTACCCATGTCATCAGTTTGTCGGCGATGAGAAATTTCTTCTCGGAAACATATACGACGGTATTACCAATGCTTCTGTATGCGATGAATTCAAGGGATGCAATGTATATTCACACAGCGAGTGTGCGGACTGCTTTGCGAAGCTTTACTGCAGCGGAGGCTGTGCCGCAAACGCATATCACACTACGGGCTCGATAACCGGTGTATACGATATGGGATGTCAGCTCCACAAGAAGAGAATCGAATGTGCCATTATGCTCAAGGTCGCTGAGATGTGCGAGAATCTTTAATGCATATGCTGCCGCGGCCGGGCAGTGTACCGGACTTATCAAAAGTATACAAAAGATCATGAAAAAAGTGCCGCTCCCGGCAGCAGGCTTTTATGCTTTGCTTCCGGTATCCGGCACTTTTGTTATGTGCTGCTTGTTATATGCTGCTTCTGTTCAGTACTCTGCGAGTCTGTGTTCAAGCCTCTCCTTTTCTGAATGCCTCAATCATAGCAGCCGTTATACTCATGTCATTGTTCAGTTCGGGTATTTCGCTTCTGTCAAGCCATACTGCTTCAGATAATTCATTTCTGTCCAGCCTGACAGCATCACTTCCGTCCAGAGATGCAAAGAAGCCCGTGATTACAGAATCAGAAAAACCCCACGGCTGGCTGCCGAAATACTTGAGATTTTTCACCTTCAAGCCAACCTCTTCCATCACTTCACGGTGCAGTGCACCTTCGACCGATTCGCCTATCTCCACAAAGCCCGCAATCAGTGCAAGTCCTTTATAAGGTCTTCCTGCATATCTTGTCACCAGCAGCCTGTCTCCGTCTGTTACCGCTGCCATTATAACCGGTGAAATCCGCGGATACTGGATGTTGCCGCACTCCGGGCATATCATAGCTCGTTCTCTGTCGGAATGTTTCATGAGGCTTCCGCAGCATCCGCAGTATCTGTGTTCTCCGTACCAGTGATTCAGATGACTCGCTGTGACAGATGCAAGCGCCATCCATCTGTCCGGACCGCTGTAAAGGTCACGTATATTCACATATTCCATATCCTCCGGCACCTCGGCGACATACTGCTGCGGCAGCAGAAACATCGGTATGTCGTCGACAGAGAATACATATTCTGTTTTATCTTTCATTTCGCTGATACTCTTGTCTGTACCGTCGGTAAATTGACTGAGAACCGGAAGATGTATTCTGCGCCCGTCATCATAAACGAGAACTTTCCCATTGTCGAATGTAAACACCGCAGATTCGGAATCCGCGTTTACTTTCGCAAATGAATTGTTAAGATAATGCGGTGCAATTTCCTGTATCATTCGTTTCACGCTCCTTAAAATACGATTTCCGTTTTCTATATTGCCTTGTCCTTGATTGCTTCCTGCTGTATAAACAGAAAAGGCTGTGCCCGGTGATATTCCGGACACAACCTTATGTTTCCTGTTTAATACTTGTCTGTCAGTTTAATGTAAAACCTGCAGATTAGTTGTTTTCAGCTTTGTACTTCTCAAGTGCATCCTGAAGCTTAGGGATGATAACCTTTACATCTCCTA
>CAVECM010000004.1:0-28816 GCA_963614095.1 Bacteroidaceae bacterium | reverse complement strand
CTGTCTGCATCTGCAGTTCCGCGGTTGTCAGCTGAAGACATTATATCACATAACAGACGAACCGCCGGTGTGTTTTCCGTAAAGGCTGCAATGTTTATTGCCGGCTGCAGCCCTGCGGCCGGCCCCTGCACGCTGCACGGCACATAAAATCAAACCTTAATAACATAAAAAAGAGCAGCCGATTACAAACACTTTTGGTTTACAATCGAAGCTGCCCCTTCAATATTTATTGATATCCGTAATCAGACCCGCGGCCTGTCCCGGCCAGATTTCTGTCTTGTCACAGACTGTCTGGATTTCAAACCATCAGCTCCGATTCCTGTTAACATTACAGGTTATCAGCTTCCTGACCGTAAAATCCGTTTCCTATACTATATCTTTCATTCCTCTGATTCCGGTTATTCCGAGTCCCGGAGCATCGATGACGTCAAAGTACGGTATATGCTTTTCGTAGCCGCCGTCTATGGGATCTTCTGCCAGCAATATCGCCGCATCAAGATCCACCATGGTGATATTTTTCTTCGCCGCAGCCAGCTGGGCAGCCGCTGCAAGCCCCACCTTGCTTTCAACCATGCACCCGAGCATGCACTCGACCCCGAAGCATTCTGCTATACCGGCAATCTTCAGTGCATTGTATATCCCGCCGCATTTCATCAGCTTGATATTGAGATAATCGACAGCATCCATCTGCAGCAGCTCTATAGCGTCCTGAGGCGAGAATACACTTTCATCGGCCATTATCGGCGTATTTACATTATCTCTGACCTTCTTAAGTCCTGCAAAATCGCACGCCTTTACAGGCTGTTCGATAAATTCTATATTCATCCCCAGCTTGTCTATCCGGTTTATCACATCAATAGCTTCCTCAGGCGTCCAGCCCTGATTGGCATCCAGACGAAGACGTATCCCGTCTCCTGCCGCTTCTCTCACTGCCTTTATGCGCTGTACATCAAGCTCAGGATTCAGACCGACCTTCAGCTTTAATGCTGTAAATCCCTGCCGCAGAGCATCAATCGCATCGTTTCTCATCTCCTCCGGCGAATTCATGCTTATCGTAAGATCCGTCTCAAGTGTTTTTCTGTATCCGCCGAGAATTCTGTGAATCGGCATATTGCAGTACTTCCCGAAAAGATCATATATCGCCATATCACATGCCGCTTTAGGGCTTGTATTGCCCGGAAGTGCATTCTGCACGGCATTCAGTATACCGTCCGTGTTTTCAATATCCATGCCTGTTATCGCCGGCGCTATATGAGTACGTATCGCCGAAACAATAGATTCGACGGTATCGCCCGTTATCGCCGCAGTAGGAGGTGCACATCCGAAGCCGGTTTCTCCGGTATCGGTATGCACTGTCACTATCACATTTTCGGCTGTATCCACAGTTCTCAGCGCCGTTTTGAAAGTCTTCTTAAGCGGTATGTCCAAACGCTTAAGCTGAATATCCGTTATCTTCATCTTTACCTACTCCTGCGCCTTTACATCTTGAGGTCTCTGCCATCGATTTTATCCTCATCGCTCTTGCTGAATATCTTATATACAAAGTATGCGATTACAATCAGGAACAGTGCGAATGAAACCCAGGCATTGTCTGTTCTGAGGAAATCCAGGAATCCCCATGAATCGATTCCTGTTCCCAGATATATCAGCACTGTCGCAACTACACCTATGAGCGCATCACCGGCAATATATCCCGAAGCATACATTGTTCCCTTCTCGATTTTCTTTGCTCTTGTTTCTTCACTGTATTTTTTTCTGCTGTCAATGATGCCTCTTACGGCTCCGCCTATCATCATTGTCACGCTCAGGTGAATAGGCAGATACAGACCGACCGAGAACGGCAGCACTTCGCCGCCCATGAGCCATACCGCCACAGCGATACCCATACCTATAAGAATCAGTGACCACGGCAGATTTCCCTTCATTACTCCTTCTGCAAGTGACTTGATCATTGTCGCATGAGGTGCAGCCAGTTTCTCACTTCCGATAGTGTAAACCTTATCCAGCATTATTATTACAGCACCCATAACAGCCGCTGAAGCTATAACGCCTATCATCTGTCCGTACTGCTGATTTCGCGGGGTAGCTCCCAGCAGGAAGCCTGTCTTGAGGTCCTGGGCCAGATCTCCCGAAACTCCTATGCAGATACAGATAACCGATCCGACTATGACGATTGCTATTGCTCCGCTTGTCCCGCTGAATCCCATAACTCTGAAAAGTACCGCAGTAACAAGCAGTCCGCCGATTGACATAGCCACAATCGGATTGTTTGAGCTTCCTACGAAGCCTACGAGATGTGCTGAAACAGTAACAAATATGAATCCGAATATCAGTACTAATACCGCACCGAGACTTCCCGCCATCGCATTAGGGAAAACCGGCAGGAACGCTATGATTGCAAGTATTACTATCGCACCGATTACAAGCAGTTTAGGTGAAACATTTCTGTCAGTTCTCTTTATTTCTTCATCCTTCAGCTTGTATGCCGCAAATGTTCCTTTAAATGATTTGACTATAATCGGTATAGCTCTGAACAGGCTTATGAATCCGCCCATAACAACAGATCCGATGCCTATATATTTAAGATAATAAGTCCACAGTCCCCAGTGGTCGAGCTCTCCGATAGGCACATCCGCAAGACCTATTGCATCCGGTGCATACTGTCCTATGAAGTATATTACAGGAAGTATCACGAACCAGCCTATTACCGATCCTGCCAGAGACATTGCCGCGATTCTCGGACCTACAAGGAATCCTGCTCCCAGCAGCGACGGATATACGTCCATGCCGACAGCACCGCCCTTCAGGTATCCCTTAAGCGGTATATCCAGTTCTTCCGGGAAAAGGCAGAATCCGTTAGTCAGAAATTTGAATGCTCCTCCTATTCCAAGGCCCTTGAAAAGCATCTTTGCTGTAGTTCCGCCTTCTTTTCCCGCAACTATGACCTCCGCACAGGCAGTTCCTTCCGGATAAGGCAGTTTACCGTGCTCATCCTTTATAAGGAACTTCCTGATAGGAATCATCAGTATACAACCCAGCAGACCTCCGAGTGCCGCGATAGTGAATATTGTAACCATCTTGACATTTACACCCATAAGCAGCAGTGCAGGCAGCGTAAATGCCACGCCGGCTGCCAGGGCCTCTCCTGATGAACCTACTGTCTGTATGATATTGTTTTCCAGTACCGTGCTGTTCTTAAAGCCCTTCAGAACAGCCATTCCTATAACTGCCGCCGGAATCGAAGCGCATATTGTCATACCTATCTTCATTGCCAGATATGCATTTGCCGCTCCGAACAGGCATGCCAGTATGCAGCCGATTACGACTGCTCTTATTGTGAACTCCTTGATGTTTTCATCAGGTGATATATACGGCTTATAATCTTCACCGCTCACTTTTGATGAAAAATCTGCAGTCCTCCTTTTTTCGTTACTCTCCATTTTACTCCTCCCTTAACTGATCATTTATTAATAAAATCATCGAATACCATTTTCGATGCTTCAGCCAGAACACTGCGTGCGTGATTGTTGTCTCTCGCATCCCATACAAAAAATACAAATATATAATTGCCTTTTTCCGTGTATACAATGGCAATATCGTGATCAAGCGCATCAAGCTCGCCGCTTTTGCGTGCGATTACCAGTTCATCCGGAAGCTCCTGCCTCATCATCGTTTCGTCAGACTGTCCCTTCATGATATCAAGCATCTGCTCGTCATAAGGGGCTCCCAGAATGCGGTTCTCATAAAGCCTGCTCATCAGGTCAAACATTTCCTTTACGGATGTAAGATTCTGCCTTCCCTCTTCTGCCGCCTTAAAGTCCATCATTTTTCTCTGCAGAACAGAATCACTGTACCCCAGCTCTTTTATAGTGCTGTTTACTGCGTCCATGCCCAGAAAATCTATCAGGATATTCGTTGCAGTATTATCGCTGTACACAATCATCAGATTCAGCAGCTCTCTGAGCGTATATCCGCGCGGATCCAGAAACATAAGAACGCTGAACGGCACTATTTCATCTTTTGATACGCTGATTTCACGATCCATCGTGATTTCACCCGATTTAAGCCTCTTGAATGCGTTTATCAGTATGAACATTTTTATGAGGCTGGCCGACGCTGTGACCTCGTTTTCGTTGAAAACGCTCGTTTCCCCGTCTCTCAGATCTTTTATCGCAAAGGCGCCGCTGACTCCTTCGCTCTGCAGATATTCAATCAGTTTTTCTCTCATGGTGTATCTCTCCTGTTTTTATTGTATTCTCTCATTCATGCCCTTTCATGCGCTCGACCGGCAGGGCACCGTCTGCCTTTCTGCAAAGCACGCCGCACTCATGAAGCTCACTCTCATGAATATGTCCGCAATTCCGCAGGGCGCAGATCGCCTGAACGTAAGCTGCTTATCTTCAAAAACCAAAAAACCAGCACAGATCTGACACAAATCAGACCCGTACTGGGTTTCGCTCATGAAGCCGCAGCCGTCAGATTCAGGCTGCCGCATATTGAACAAAGCAGTTCAGGTATAAATCGCTACATTTTTTTAATTTCGTTATATTTTTTCAATGCATCCTTATATGCGATTATTATCGCTTTCTGTGATGAACCGAAATACCTTCGCATGATATTTTCAGTAAGCTTTTCATCATATCGGGCAAAGCTTTTCCCGATAAAAATATCATGGACAAACCGTTTGGTTATATCTATGGTTGCCGAACACTCAAGATCCACAACCTCATCAGTTTCTCGATCGATAACAAAACCGATGAAAAAAATCTTGAAATTGCTGGTTATAGCATTGTCGCTGCCCGTTCTGCCATGTCCAACAACATAAACTGTAGTATCTTTGTACATTTTTCACCTCTCAATGGCGCACTGCACTTTTTTATTTTAACACATTCTTAACAGAAAGTCTATCTTCTGTTTTTATATTATCGATTTCTGATATGCATGCGCCCGCAAAGCTGAACTCCGTTCATTTATAATATTATATTTGTGTCTGCGGGTCCGCATGCCGGCTGATGCTGAAACTCGCTTTACAGATTCGCCAGTCTTACCATTGCCTTCGCATATATCCGTGCTGCACGGATCAAATCATCAATAATCACATATTCATTTGCCTGATGCATCGTATCCTCGCGGCCCGGGAACAAAGCTCCGAATGCAGCTGTATTCGGCAGACTTTTAGCATATGTTCCCCCGCCCATGCTGACAGGAGATGCACTTTCTCCGGTTTCCTCCTCATAAACCCCCATCAGTGTTTTAACAAGCTCATGACTTTCAGGAAAATACAATCCTTTTTTGTTTTTTAAAACCTCGAATTCCATTCCTTCTGCGCTGCAGACTGCCGCAATCTCTGCAAGATACGGCTCGTTGTTCTCATTAGCCGGGCATCGGTAATCCACAAGTATCTCGATATATTCAATACCGCCGTTCAATACACCCGCATTGAATGTGGCATCCCCGAGCTTTGCATCATGATAATCTGCGCCCAGCCTGACACCTTTTGTATCTGCCGCTATATATTTCATGTAAAAATCCGCAAACGCCTTCACCTCCGGCGAACATTTGTCATAGCTGCCGTTTTTTATCAGATTTGCAAAAAGGCTGTCTATGGCATTGATACCTGCCTCCGGGGTGCTTCCGTGAGCAGCGCGTCCTTCAGTGTTTTTTACTGTTATTTTATTATCTCCGGATTCGAGTGTAATCTCAGCCTTGTCAGGAACCTGATTGACCGCAAGCCCGCCCGAGGCCTTTACGAGCTTATAACCGCCGGTCTGCGCACTGTTCGAAAAGCTTTTCCTTATCCTGAATACAGCCATACTTTTTTCGGAATTCACAACCGGGAACATCGCATCGGGAGTAAAAGCATATGCCGGCAGCTCCTCGGTTTTCTTGTATCTCTCCATATCGGTGCTTCCGGTTTCTTCATCAGTTCCTATGATAAGCCTGATGCGCCGCTTCAGGCTGACCCCCGATTCTTTTATCGCCTTCATCGCGTAAAGCGCAGCAATCATCGGGCCTTTATCATCAAGTGAACCTCTGCCTGTTATTTTTCCGTCCGCAATCACGCCTTCAAACGGGTCTGTCTTCCATCCGTCGCCCGGCGGCACTACATCCATATGACCCAGCACGCCAATCATTTCGCTGTCTTTGCGGCATCCCGGTCCGCAGTATTCCACGTACCCGGCAAACCCGTCTGTATTCCCGGTCTCAAAGCCAATTTCGCATCCCTTTGTCAGCATGAATTCCAGCGCCTCTGCGACGCCGCTTCCAAAGGGCTTGCCCTCCTCCGGTTCACCTCCCACGCTTTTTATCGCGATGCATTCGCAAAGTGTTTTAATCATCGCCTCGTTGTCTATATCCCTCTGTACATCAAATGATTCTTTCTCCATTTCGTATCTCCGTTCCATATCTCTGTTTATTATTTCTGCTTCGTATTGCTGGCTCATCCAGTCATTGCTGCATACGGCAGCGGTCCGATTCGTGCTGCTGCCGTATACAGTTGCTGTCCGGGTTCATGTTGCTGCCCCGTCCGGCAGCATTCTCTTCAGACATGCCTGTTATTCGTACCTGCGGTCATTCCGATTATCCGACGAGGACATTATACCACATAACAGACAAAAGCCGGTATGCATACATCTCGATGCATACCGGCTCATTTTTATACAGCTTCTTATCTCAGCTTGCTTATTTTCGAAACAACGCAGCGTTTCTGCCCCTCAAAATACGTGCAGTACGGATCAATATCCATAAAATGCTCAGGCGTGCGCTTTGCATATTCAAAAATATCCTCATCAAAAACAACCATATTGGCCAGCTTACCTGCTTCAATAGAGCCCATCTTATCATCAAGCCTCATTCTCTCGGCATTTACCGATGTATATCCGTGTATCAGCTCCTCCAGAGTCAGGCATCCGTCATAAGGAGGCTTCATACCGTTCGGATATTTATCAGCCGGGAGTCTTACCGCATCCCAGATATCTATTCTTGTCATAGCCGTCTGCATTCCGATCAGAGGATTTGCACGCGATGCCTCCTGATAGCTGTATGTATCACTTGAAAAGCCCACTTTGTCTCCTGCATCAATCGCACCTCGGAAGCACTGCATGGTATTCCATCTTTCGACGCCGAGATATGTCTGTGCCGCTTCACCGAAGTAGCCTGCCGCCCAGTGAGTCGTATGATCGAGATATATTCCCAGCTTCTTCGGTCTTGCCAGATCATCCGGATGTATAAGCTCGCAGTGCGCCAGCGTGACCTTTATGCACCACTCGTCCCCGCAGATTTTCTGAGCTTCCTCGACAGCATCGCACATGAGTCTGAATGCCCCGTCACATATAGTATGCACATGGAAATCCAGTTTTTCCTCATTGAGACGAACCATCACATCCCTCATCTGCTCCATTGTCGCATTGGCCTTTCCGTAATTCGTGCCCGTAGGATCGTTATGGAAAGGCTCAGTTGACAGGCAGTCTCCGAGCTCGTTCGTTCCGTCGATAAAATATTTTATTACATTTACACGCACCCTGTCCGTGTTGTATTCAGCGGCCCATTTTTTTGCTGTTTCAACTGCGTTTTCCAGTTCCTCCGGAGCTTCCAGCAAAACCGCTGCATCACAGTACATCCCGAGCTTGTTCCTCTTATCCAGCTCCGAAAGATATTTTATGTTTTCCTCGGTAAATATAAATGCATCGAACAGACACGTCACGCCGTACTGCTTGAGGTAGTCAAAGAAGTCCGTCACTGTTTCATCATTCATCACAATATCCGGGCGCCATCCGATGGCATCGTATATGCCGTCGTCCCCCTCCGGCATTGCTTCAAAAGCCCATCCTGTATATTCTCCGTTCTCATCCTTCACAAATTCCGGCTGCCCTGCTCCGTTTGAATTCTGCGGCACTCCGTTTTCATCCTTCAGCATATCGAGCGCTATGGAGTTGTACCAGCATGCATGGTCACCGAAGTCCTGAATTCTTGCCGGGCGGTCGCTGATGATTTCATCAAGCTCTTCCTTTCGCGGACCCTGTTCTCCGAAGGTCGTCGTGAAGTAGCTTTCATAATAGAAATAAGGCTTGACCTCTTTCGGATATTCCTCTGCCGCTTTTTTTATATTGAGCATCAGTTCATCCTTATCCATTGTCAGCGGTCCTCTTATATACCACGCTGTCTCCGCAATGGAATCCGGATGGGTATGTCCGTCTATCAGACCCGGAATCACTGTCCTGCCGCCCAGATCAACAAGCTCCGTATCCTGTTCCTTCAGTTTTAAAGCCTCGCTGTCGGTTCCGACAAATGAAATGTTTTTTCCTTCAATGGCAACCGCCTCTGCCCACGGCATATTCCTGTTTTCAGTATAAATTTTTCCGTTGTAAAGTATTTTATCAACCATGTCCGTTTCTCCCTTGTGCATTAAACTCTCGCTGAAATTGATTTCGTGCAGGCACGCTTCAGACTGCCTGAAATCTGGTTCTTTAATAATTATATTTCAGACCCGCGAACAATTCCATTGTCTATTTGCAGTATTATTTTTAATTTAAAATACAAAAACGCCTATAGAACCGCTGCACAAAGGCGGGCATCTCTGCCCGCCTGCTTCTTAATACTATATTTATTTTTAATGCTTCTTCCGATAAAGCTCATATCCCACTGCTCTGAGCATTTCAGGCTTCTGTAGGGAACCGGAGACATCGCCAGTTCCCCCGCCTCCCATTTTCTGTCCAGACTTTCCAGAACCGGATACAGCTCAGCATCATCGGCCAGCGTGGAACGTTCAAATTTATTCGGCGTGAAATAAAGCTTCCACTCACCCTGTTCCCGAATCAGCATTCCCTGTTCATTCAGCAGTACGACAATATCCTGCCTGTTTCTGAGAGAACGGAGAGAATCATTGACATTCAGTGCCATCATAAAATCACTCACTGTCCTCTCATAAGAGATTTTTCGTGTGATTCGATAATCCTTGACCCTGAGCTGATGCATTGAAAGAAGCGGTATGCGCTCATCGGAAAAGGCGTCTGCCAGAGATTCGTGAATTGAAAATTCTTTGTAGCACTCTCGTGTCTTAATCATTCTTTACCCCCTTTTGTTCATGCAGAAGCATTAATATCTGTAAATGTTAAAACAGTATTATAATCCTTTTGCTGCCGTATTGCAAAATACTGTACACCTGCAATGGCAATTATCCGTATTTCTGCGATATCAATTATCGCTCATAAGTCTGCACTTCAGAAATTCAGAATCTGCCTGATCTGTTCCAGATTTTCCGCGAAAAATATCCCTTCCTGACGTTCGGACGATGACAGTCCCATCTCGCTCATGTGGTTCAGCAGATTCTTTAAATCATCATAATATCCGTTCAGATTATATAAAATGCACGGTGCATCGAGCTGCTTCAGGGATACCTGCGACATGATTTCAGTAATTTCTTCCAGAGTGCCCGTGCCGCCGGGAAATGCGATAAACGCATCACCGAGCTCAATCATTTCTGCCCTTCGTGCCGACATTTCTTTTTTGACAATCAGCCTTGTCAGACCCGTATGCTGAAAATTTCCATCCATAAAAATCTGCGCTTCAACTCCTGTCACTTCTCCTCCGGCATTCAGCACACTGTCCGCAAGCTCGCCCATCAGCCCTGTTTTCGATCCGCCGTAAACAAGCGTGCTGCCGCTTTCTCCTATCCATGTTCCGAGCTCCCGCACGGCTTCTTTTAAGGCCGGGTCATTACCCTCCAGCGCTCCAAGATAAACTGTAATATTCATAATTTTCCTCCTTATAATTCAAACCCTGAGCCGTTGATCCTCATATTTTCATTTTTACTCAATCGGATATTTACAGATACTGAATAATCAATATCATTTCGGCAGTCTCCGTTTCTTCATTAATATAACTGTGCGGCACAGATCCGTCAAAAAACAGTGCATCGCCTTCATTCAAGATATGCCCGGCATCATTGACGTTTATCGTAATACGCCCTCTGGTAAGCATCACATACTCATAGCTGTTTGACGAATGACCTATTGAAGAATGATGACAGCCGCTTTCCATCTCTATTTCGTACAGCTCAAAATTTCTGTCTGCATTTTTAGGATAGTAGCTGAAAATATGATATTTATCTTCCACCAGCTCCGTTACATCGGCCCGGCTGATGTGCTCCGCCCTGCCTGTACTGATTTCCAGAAGGCTCGTATACGGCAGCCCCAGCGCTCCCGTAAGCTTCCATATCGTGTTGATTGTAGGATTCGAGTCGCCCTTTTCGATCTGGGAAATGACGACCTTGCTCACGCCCGCCATTTCTGCCAGCTGGCTCTGACTCAGGTTACGCTCTTCCCTTGATTTTTTAAGATTATATGCGATGATTTCTCCGATTTCCATTCGCGCACCCCTCTCCGCAGCAGCAGTTTCTGTATTTCTGTATTGTAAATTATAAACGGCAGCGTTATAATCATAATCGGTACGTTTTATTTTACAACATGTTAATTATAATATCAATACAGAAGTGAGCGGCAATGTGCAGAATATCCCTGAAAGGCATTCCGCATCACTGTCTGTGTCGTCAGCTGCAAGGCGGCAGAATGGAGATTTTTATGAAAAGAAAAGCGCTTAAAGCCGCGTTCCCTTATACAATACCTATTTTTGCCGGATTCTGGTTTCTGGGGCTTGCCTACGGAATCTATATGCACGCAAGCGGGTTTTCCTTTGTCTATCCTATGCTTATGAGCCTTCTGATATTCGGCGGATCACTGGAATTTCTCGCCGTGGAAATGCTGCTCAGTCCGTTTGCCCTGCTGCAGGTGTTTCTGATGTCGCTTCTGATTCAGGCCAGGCATATTTTCTACGGAATCTCAATGCTTGACAAATTCAAAGGGCAGGGCTGGAAAAAATATTATCTGATTTTCGGCATGTGCGATGAATCATTTTCTATAAACTATACCGCTGAAATCCCTGAGGACGTTGATAAAGGATGGTTCATGTTCTTTGTCACACTCCTCAATCATTTTTACTGGTTTTCCGGTTCCACAATCGGCGGGCTGGCCGGTTCTCTTCTTAAAATCGATACAACAGGCATCAGCTTTGTTATGACAGCGATGTTCGTCGTCATTTTTCTCGAGCAGTGGTTTAAAGAAGAACGCCACATATCATCGCTGGCAGGTATTCTTGCCGCGGTGCTCTGCCTGATATTATTCGGACAGGACTCGTTCATGATTCCTACGATGGCTGTAATCATATTATTCCTTGCTTTATCGAAAAAAAAGCTTGAACGCGGCTTTGAAGCTGTTGTCAAAAGTAATTCCGGACATATATCAGAGCCCGTTATCAACAATAAAACCGGTGCTGATTCCGAATTTATTATCGAAAATAAATCCGGATTCACTGCCGGATACAAATCCGGACATAAGCATGACCCGGCTGCAGACAGCACCTCCAAATCAAACCATAAATATGATTCCACACCGAATCACAAACTCACTCCCGGCTCAGAGCCTGAAAAACTAAGAGCTCAGAATTCAAATACAGGAGGCAGACAATGACTCTTTCTCAGCAGATAATAACAATCGGATTATGTATCGGCGGAACCATGCTCACCCGCTTTCTTCCGTTTATATTATTCGGTGAAAACCGCAGAACGCCTGAATTCATACAGTATATCGGCAAGTATCTCCCTCCTGCCGTCTTCGGCATGCTTGTTGTGTACTGTCTCAGGGATGTAAATGTACTGCAGGGAACACATGGCATCCCTGAATTTATCGCTGTTATTGTCACCGGATGTCTGCACATCTGGAAGCGCCGGATGCTTCTGTCGATAGCCGGCGGAACAATCTGCTACATGCTTCTGCTGCATTTTGTATTCTGAACCCGCACCGGACAGATATTATAACAAGGAATAGTCACATTATCACATCTGCACTCACTTATCATCTGAAGCCGGGCATGGCGATTCAAGCTGACGCCGGTATTTAAAGAATACAATTCAATTCGCTGCCGTCCGTTTGACGTAGAAGATTCAAAGCAGCCTCGGCATCTGCGAACGATGATTCAATGTTACGCCGATATCTGAAAGAAAGCGATTCAAAACTGTCCCGGCCTTGATTTCCGAAAAAAATCCCCCTTGCACATCACGAACACGCGTTTGCGTATTGAAAAACTTATTCGCTGTATGGTATAATTATAAATCATACGAAGATTTGAGGCTTTTGCATCACCGTGCTGTGCGAAAGCCCTGTAAGATAAAACAATATCGTTTTTCGAGAGGGGCGAACATGCGAATTTCAAGACAGAACAAAATACTCGAACTCATTGAAAAATATGAGATTGAGACACAGGACAAACTGGTATCGATGCTCAGGGATTTCGGATATGAGGTTACTCAGGCCACTATTTCAAGGGATATCAAAGAGCTTCAGCTTGTCAAGACTTTGTCATCCACCGGTAAGTATAAATATGCACAGCCTGCACAGGCTGAAGGACCCATGTCAGACAGGTTTTCCAATATTTTCCGCGAAACCGTAAAGTCCACAACGCACTCCGGCAACATCGTACTTCTGAAAACACTTTCAGGATGTGCCAGTGCTGCGGCAGAAGCACTTGATTCAATAGGTCTTCCGCATGTTGTGGGATCCGTTGCCGGTGACAACACTATACTGTTTGTTACTGATGACCCTGCCAATTCACCGCTTGTAGAAGAAATACTCAACAGCATGCTCAAAAAATAAAACCTGAGCCTGCTGAACAAATATCATCGTCAAAGCATGCATTAAAAACACGCAGCATGCTCAGAATCAACAGCAGAACAGAAGAGGTGATATTATGATCAGACACCTTAAAATCAAAGATTTTGCGATTATAGAAAATGCAGATATAGATTTTCACGACGGGCTTAATATTATCACAGGAGAAACAGGCTCCGGAAAGTCAATTGTAATAGAAGCAGTCAGTCTGGCTCTCGGCAGCCGGGCAGATACTGCTTTTGTTCGTTCCGGGAAGAAAAAGGCTATCGTTCAGATGATTGCAGAACATAAGGGCGAGGAATATATAATTACGCGAGAGGTCTCATCAGCCGGAAAAAACATATGCAAGGTAAATGATGAGATTGTTACACTTGCTCACCTGAATTCACTGTGCAAAAGGCTCGCTGACATACACGGCCAGTATGACCATCAGTCTCTGCTGAATCCCGAATATCACATAAAGCTAGTCGATTTATACAGAAGAGATGAAATACACCCTGCAAAGGAGGCCGTTTCTTCTGCCTATGAAAATTATGCAAATACGCGCTCACAGCTGAAAACGCTGCTTGCAGATGCAGCCAAAGACAAAAGAGAGCGTGACTTCATGCAGTTTGAAGCTGATGAACTGCGCTCGGCGCAGCTCACTGCCGGCGAGGATGAAGAGCTCGAGGAGAAAATCCTGCTTCTTCAGAACAGTGAAAAAATATATGAGAATCTCGCAGGTGCATACCAGGCAGCCTCCGATGATGAATGTTCTGCGCTTTCCGCAATAAGACGAATCCACGATATGGTAGCCGAAACCGCCTCATATTCACAGGAACTCGAAAGCCTCAGCAGCAGACTGGATGAAATATATTACGAATTTGAGGACATATCATCATCAATCAGAGATTACCGCGACAATGCGGTCTTTTCACCGGAAGAGCTCGACTCTGCCATCGCCAGACTCGAGGTTATCAATAAGCTGAAGAATAAACACGGTATGTCAGTCCCCGAGCTTATCGATTATCAGCATGAGCTCGATGAGAAGCTTGCGGATATTGACAACGCAGACCATATAAAAGAAAATCTCGAAGCTGAGCTTGCAAAATACAGGAAAGAGCTTCTTTCCGCATGCGAAAAGCTTTCAGAAATCAGAAAAACTTCTGCTCAGATTCTTGAAGAGAAAATAACAGCTGAGCTCAAGGAACTTAATTTCAATGATGCAGTATTCTCAATTGAATTCCGCAGGGCAGAAACATTTACGGCAAACGGAGCTGATGATGTTGAGTTTATGATCAGCACAAACAGAGGAGAACCGCTCAAACCGCTCAGCAGAATAGCATCCGGCGGTGAAATGTCGAGAATTATGCTGGCATTTAAGAAAATAACCGGGGATTATGATGAGATTCCGACGATGATATTCGATGAAATCGATGCCGGCATCAGCGGTATCGCAGCCAGTGTTGTCGGTCACAAGCTGCAGGAAATTGCACAGACACATCAGATAATCTGCATCACCCACCTGCCTCAGATAGCAGCATACGGTGCCCACAACTATAAAATTTCCAAAGCATCCGATGACACCATGACCTACACCACAGTGCTGCCGCTTTCCCACGAGGAAAAAGTTCAGGAAATCGCACGCCTGCTCGGCGGATCCAATATCACCGAAACAACCCTCAAGTCAGCCGAGGAACTGATCGCAGCATCGAAATAGTCAGTGCCGCAATCTTTATAGTCATAACATCAGTAAACTTTCATACATCTGCCCGGTTCCGGCCGGGCAGATATTTTATATCATTATGCCTTCAGCTGCATCTTCAGCAGAGCCTTTTTCAAGCAGCTTTTCCACCTCATCCAGCTGTTTTTCCGAAAATACTCGAAAACCGGCATTTTTCAGCATCTCTGCCGCGATGCCCATGCCTTCGGTGAGTTTACCTGAAAAGCTGCCGTCGTATATCATGCGGCTGCCGCATGAAGGGCTTTTTTCTTTCATTATCACACAGATTACATCATATTTTTCTGCAAGACGCAGAGCTTCCCGGGCTCCTGAAAGATATTCCTGTGTAACATCCCGCCCATCACGCGCAACAACACGATTCCCCAGACGCTGTGCATCTGTCCTCGGTACCGGCAGTCCTCCGAATACTTCCGGACATACAGGTATAAGCCTGCCTTCATTTTTCCATCTCAGAAATCTTTCGTCAGTCTCCTCTTTTGATTTTCCGTCATATCTTACCGGTTCTCCGCCGTACAGACACCGGCTCACTAATATTTTTTTCATACCTGAATACTCTCCTCACTCTGTTTATAATTCTCTGCTTTTATACCGGATTAATTTTTATGCCTGGATAATGCAGCGCTGCAACCGACTGGATGTCTTAACCGGGGCCAGTTTAAAACGGCAGCAGCACAGGACCTTCCGTAAAATCATTATGCAGCACATGAAACACCTGAATATTTGAGAAAAAAATAAGAGATGGCGAACCATCTCTTAAATTCAATATTATGCAATGAACTATTCTTCGTCTGCTGCTTCTTCAGCTTCCTGCGGAGCTGCATCGTCTTCTGAAGGCGGATCAATAGTTTCTCTGATGCTCAGGCTGATTCTTTTTCTGTCCTTATCGATTTCAAGAATCTTAGCTGTAACAATCTGTCCTACTTCAAGTTCATCATTGATATTTCCGACTCTCTTATGAGCAACTTCAGAAATATGTACCAGTCCGTCAAGACCCGGTTCGAGCTCTACGAATGCGCCGTATTCCTTAATCTGAACAACTTTGCCCTCGATAACCTGTCCAACCTGGTAATTTTCATCGATAACACTCCAAGGTTCAGGCTGATTCTGCTTGAGACCTAATGAAATCTTTCCTTTTTCTGCATTCATTGAAAGAACCTTGACATTGATTTTTTCTCCGATGCTGAGGACTTCCTGAGGGTGCTTGAGTCTTCCCCATGAAATCTCGGAAATGTGAAGGAGTCCGTCGATTCCGCCGATATCTACGAATGCACCGTAATCAGTGAATCTCATTACAGTACCCTCAACAACATCGCCTACATTCAGGTTTTCCCAGATTTCTGCGATAAGCTTTTCTTTTTCCTCGTTGAGGAACATTTTGTGTGAGAATACAGCTCTGTTTCTTCTCTGATCCACTCTGGATACCTTAACTTCCATAGTCTGACCTACAAATTCTTCTGCATTTTCAACATAGTGGTCAGAAAGCTGTGAAAGCGGAATGAATCCGGATACTTCTTTGTATTCAGCAATAACTCCGCCGTTTACCGGTCTTGTTACTTTGACTTCAAGTACTGTTTTATCTTCAAGTGCTTTAACGATTTCATCCCAGTTAGCACTGATTTCAAGCTTTTTCTTTGAAAGTAAAATGCCGCCATCACCGTCATCTGTCTTGATAACTTTTGCTTTGATCTCGTCATCAACTTTAAACGCATCTGATAAAGTTTGACCTTCTTCTAAGCTCACCTCTGAGATAGGGAGAATTCCATCCTTTTTGCATCCTAAATTTACAATAACTTCTTTGTCAGTAACCTGGTGAACTTTCCCTGTGACGATTTCGCCGCCTCTTGGTAATCTCAGGGACTTTTCAATTTCGTCCATAAGATCGTTCATGTTTAATTCATTGTTTTCAAGTGTAACATCACTCATTCTGGCAATAACCTCCTTAATAGTGCATTCGGGTGTCGAAGCGCCCGCCGCTACTCCTATTCTATTACATTTTTGCACTTCTTTCAACGGTAAATCTTTAATATTTTCAACAAAATAGGTATTGCCGCAGTATTTTTTAGAAATTTCGCACAATTTTCTCGTGTTAGAGCTCTTCCTTCCTCCGATAACAATCATAAGATCTGATTCTTTTGCCAGTTTTTCGCAGGCATTCTGACGTTTGGTCGTGGCACTGCATATTGTATTCTTAACAGTAAATTTTCTGCCGCAGGCTGAAAGCGCTTCCGTTACACTGCTGAGCATTTCTTCCTTTATTGTAGTCTGTGTCACGACGAAAAGATCATCTTTCTCTATTGCCGCAGCTTCATCATATGAGCTTACTACAACTGCAGGGTTTCTGCACCAGCCGAATATACCCATAACCTCCGGATGTTTTCTGTCTCCTACTATTACAACCTGCTTTTCCGTATCATGAACAAGCTTGTGTATCTTTGCAACAAACGGACATGTGGCATCTATGAGTTTTACATGCTTTGCCGCCGCTTCATCATAAAATGCCTTGCCTTCTCCGTGTGACCGTATTATCACAATGTCACCGTCATTCACCTCTTCCAGCGACTCGGCAATTTTTATGCCCTTCCTCTCAAGATCATCCGTAACCCGCTCATTATGTATCAGCGGTCCCATAGAAAAAATATTTCCGGTATTTTCATCTGCTGCTTTTTCGGCTTTTTCTATTGCCTGTCTGACTCCAAAACAGAACCCTGCATTCTCAGCCCTTACTATTTTTTTCATCTATCTTCTCCAGCTCCTCAAGATATTTTCTGAACGCACCTTCACTGCCGTTCATTGTAGGCTCATAGTATTTTACGCCTTCTCTGTACAGATTGTCCGGCAGATACTGCTGCGTAACGTAACCGCCGTATGCATGCGGATATTTGTAATCAATTCCTCTGCCGAGCTTCTGCGCGCCTCCGTAATGAGAATCCTTCAGATGTGCCGGCACATCATCGATTTTTCTGCTTTTCAAATCCGCAATTGCTTTATTCAGAGCCTCGTTTGACGCGTTTGACTTCGGACATGATGCCAGCAGCACAACAGCCTGCGCAAGATTTATCCTTGCCTCAGGAAGTCCTATCATCTGCGCTGCCTGCACACAAGCTGTGACAATGGTTATCGCACTCGGATAAGCCATTCCTATATCCTCGCTCGCCATCACCATAAGGCGCCGTCCTATCATCATTATATCTGCACCGCCCTCAAGCAGTCTGGCAAGATAATGAACAGCCGCATGCGGATCGCTGCCCCTGACTGATTTCTGCAGAGCCGACAACAGATTATATTTATCCTCTTCTTTATCATAGAAGGTAGTCTGCTGCTGCATTGCTTCGCCGACTATATTCTTATCAAGAGTCATGCCTTCATTTAAGTTGTCGACAATAAAACCCAGTGTATCAAGTGCCACTCTGCAGTCTCCTCCGCTCATGTCAGCCAGTATCCTCAGTGCATCATCGTCATATCTGATGTTCAGCCCCCCGAAGCCCTTTTCAGTATCTGAAATTGTTCTTTTAAGTATCCCCAGTATCTCATCAGTTTCAAGCCTTCTGAATTCGTATACATTTCTTACTCTGCTGAGTATAGCATTATTGATTGAAAAATACGGATTTTCGGTAGTGCTCCCGATGAATTTGATAACTCCCTCTTCCAGTGCCTTAAGCAGTGAATCCTGCTGCAGCTTGTTCCACCTGTGAACCTCGTCCACGTAAAGACATGTCGTTTTCTGCAGGAGACCATAAAACCTCTCCGAGGCATTTTCAAGTATAGCCTTCAGTTCTTTTGTTCCGGTTGTTGAAGCATTTATTTCAACAAAACTGCTGTCGATTTCGCTCGCGATTATCCTGGCCAGTGTAGTTTTGCCGGTACCCGACGGCCCGAAAAAAACAGCCGAGTCAAATGTTCCGTTTTTTATAGAATTGTAAAACAATGAGCCCTCAAACATAAAATGCGTCTGTCCGACAAAATCCTCCAGTTTTGATGGCCTCATTCTGGTAGATAATGGTATCATGTTTTCTGTTCCTTTTTATTTCTGTATTATATTCCTTTGTGTATCTGAAAAACAACAAATATATTTTACATTATTTTTCAATGTTTATCAAAAGGAAAAACTCTGCGCTGTTTTTCATCCGGTGCAGAGACTTTTCAATACAGGTGCCGGACATTGCCGAAATCACTGGTCCGGATTCCCGGGCGATTTCCGTATCATGAGGTTAAGCCATTGCCGTGTGTCTCCATATATAGTTCCCTTTTCAGCAGCCCGACTTTATTTATCATTTCTCTCAGAGAATAATTATGATAATATATGTACTTTGCCGATTCAACCAGATACTTCTCCTTTCCGTCACGAAGCTCAGCCTTCAGCTGTCCTATAAAGCTCACCATATTGCGCCTCAGATTGATATCTTCAGTTCTGAGCGGTATATATGCTATCTTGATCTGTCCTGTATCTTTATTATAAAACACAGTGTCACTGCTTACCGTTACCTTTGCCGGATCTATATAATACTCTACTGCATTTTTCAATATGAGCAGCACATTTTCAAGTATATAAAGTGCATCATCCGTTCTTTCGATACGATAACTGCTGAGCGGTGCAAACCCGCTGCA
The DNA here is from genome assembly GCA_963614095.1 of Bacteroidaceae bacterium. Lineage (GTDB taxonomy): Bacteria > Bacillota > Clostridia > Peptostreptococcales > Anaerovoracaceae > Lentihominibacter. The sequence goes on along the minus strand of CAVECM010000004.1, from coordinate 9,769 downwards.
GTTGTAGTTTCCGTATTCGCCGCCGTTTTCGCTGACAAATCCCATTGGTATGAACAGATTGCATTCACCTGACGTAAGCATTATTTTCTCAAAATCTCTCATTGAATTTTCCTCGAGTCTCACCCTGAAATTCTTGTTCTCCCACATTTTTTCTCCCTTCATTTTTCATTATCACGTTCCTCCGCATTTACTGCACGGAGTATATCCCTTTTTCTCCGCCTCGGTTTTATCTATGACAGCGCTGCGCCGTTTGATTGTCCTGCATGTACCGCTGTGATATGCTGTATCGCTGCCTTCAAAGCAAAACACAAGCGCTCCGTTTGTGAGCTTTCCCGATTTACATGTTCTGCATTCATTATATTTGTTTTTTACACTTTCCGTCAGTATCTCCGGATGAACAGCAGCCTTTACATATGTACATTTCTCAGTATGGTACTTTTCCCCGGAATACGGGAAATACCACACCGGCTGCTCTTTTACATCGGTCTCAAGTCCACTGACTCCCAAAGCTTCCCCTCTGTATTCTTTACCTGTAAATCCCCTGAATTTTATGGCGCTGTCCAGTTCGAAGCATTTTGTAAATCCTAAAGGCAGCGGTACTTCCTTCTTTGCTTTTATCCTGTATGATATCAGCTTATCTGTGTGCAAATCCGAATACATAATCATGACATTTTTTATTTCCACAGAGTCAAGCTTCGGATTATCCTCAAGAATTCTGTCTTTTACCCTCTTCGCCGTCAGATACGGTTCGACGCCATTGCTCGCCCTTACCGCAATAATCGCGCTTTCATCTGCTGCACCATGTATACAGTTTTCCCATGCACCCTCTATCCTGATAAAATACCCGAGCGACAATACCGCCAGTATCACAAGCGGAAGGAAAACAGCCGCTTCAAGTGTGTAAAAGCCTTTAGTATTTTTTTTCATAGCCGTAATCAACACCATTTACCTTCACATCAATACTTATTCCTGTAAAACATTCATTTATCAGAAAATCTCCGTTATATGACATTCTAGTGTTTATTTGTATCAAGTCCATGATTCTGGAAATTTTCAGGTTCTCATCCTTGAAAAACAGCAGCACCTGCAGATATTTGCTGTAATCATATCCGCGTTCGGCTTCAGGCTTGAAAACTCCCTGTGTTATTCCCTCAACCGCGCTGTCAAGATCAACCGCCCATGTTGATTCATCCTTTGTTATCGGCACCTTGCCCCCCTGCCATAATATTTTTACATCATTGTCTGATTCTGCATATGCCCATGTAGACGCTAACAGGGCCTGTGTTGCCGGCGCTGCTTCCGGTGTCAGAATTTCTGCCATTGCCAGTGTCGCCGCATTCTTTTTCGAATCACTGTATATATGCGCAAGATTAAGAGGAAATCTCATTGCCTTTAAAGCCATCTCTACTCGTTTTTCATTTTTCCTGTCTGTCAGTTCACCTCCCAGTATGTATTCTGCTTCATTATTAAAAAAATGCTCACTTTCAGCCTTGTATGTTTTGCTGTTAAAATGCGTAAGTATATATTTATTGATCAGATATGCCTCTGTCCCTTTTTCAAAAGCTTTATCTATTTCTTTTACATTTGAAGCTGCGGATTCCGCCAGTGCTGTAAGACTTTTATCCGGCAGAGCTGCGGAAGGCAGCGATACAGCTGTAGGACCGTGCTTAAGGCTTCTGCCTTCTGTATCTGTTTCATTAATATCCTTTTCTGTACCGCTTTTCCACATAGCGAACCCGTCTTCAGCAACTGCAAGTTCCATATATTCCAAAATCTGTTCTTTTACAAGATCGATATTGGCTGTTGAAAATCTGCTGCCTGACACTTTTACAGCTTCAATATTTACATCCTCCATGTCCTTGAGTGAATACTCCGCATATCTCTGCAGCTTTTCCCCCAGTTTTTCATTATCGCCGCTCAGCAGGAAAATGCCGTATTCCTGCTGTATATCACTGTCATACTCAGACATCACCGAATCACCTGCAAGATTTAATACAGCGTCAACTCTGCTCTTTACACATTCTGCTCTTGCTCCATATATCAATGCAAGCGTAACAGACATGAGTGCTGCAAGCACAACAGTCAGAAAAACTGCACTGCTTCCTCTTTTACTGCGTTTCATTTACAATACCCTTAATCAGATTCTGATATCTCACGTAACGTGCACCGTCACTAGCCGAACATTTTCCCTTTACAACAAATATCCCTTTTTTTTCAAGCACGCCTCGATATTTCATTATCAGATATTTCTTTCCGACCGCTTCGCTTCCTGAAAGAGTTTTCTCCGTGTAAATCTCTGCGTCCGTGTCCTCGCTGCTGTCGTTATCTGCCGTATATACAGTTGTTCCGGCTGCAAGTCCTGCCTCAGCCCGCATTGCTGTATGCATCCTGCTGCGCTCCGTCATCTGACTGTAAAAAAACATAACTATCAGTACAACTGTTATCAATACAAATATGATTACGGGAAGTACTATTGCTGCCTCCATTATATAGCTGCCCCTTCTGGTGCATAAATTCAAGCCGAAAATTCTTCTGCTTCGTACTTCTCTTTTGTGCATTTCCATGCACGCTGTATCACAGTGAATCATATCCATATCAGTTAAAATCACTGAGACCTTCAAATGTCTTGTTTACAAAATCTGTTATTTCCGTTTTGAAAATAAGCCCCAGTGCTACGGCAATCGCCACAAGAATTGCTACCTGTACAAGTTCCATACCTTTTCTGCTTCTTAATCTCATTACCTTTGTTTTCATATTATTCCCTTTATCCTTCCTGCTGCAGTATATTTATGGTTAATATCCCTCACGGTCGGTAAAGAATTATCCATCCTGCTGCTAAACTCAAATGTTTTTCCCCCGTAAATCAAAGTTGATTTCAATCCCGACAGCATGTCTTCCGCTTTCTTTTAAAAAAAATTCATTCAACGGGAACCTGCAGTCTGCCTTTACTTTAATCAAAGCCCCATTAGTGCCGGTGCCACTGTTATAATTATCAGCACCATGAGAAATATCATAAGAGGCAGTGTCAGCTTGGTTTCTGCAAGCCGCCCTCTTTCTTCACAATTCTTCTTTCTGCCGACCCACAGCAGTTCACTTTCCGCCTGCAGCTTCCCCGTCAGTTCAACACCTTTTGTAATATTATCGCTTATAATATTAGAAACTCTCATAAGCTCCCTTATCCCGCTTTCCTTTGCCATTTTCCTGAATTCAACATGCATAGAAGCATTTGCCGCGCTGCACATGACATATATTTCCCGAAGCTTTCCATAGAAATAATCATCGCTGCTCTCCTCCGTAAAGCTTTCCTCCACCGCTTTTTCAAACGCACTGGTAAGCACAAGCCCTGCATTCAGCAGCAGAACCAGACGATTTACAAACTCCGGGAGCTGCCTCATCACCGATTCCTGATCAGCCTTTCGCTGTTTCTCCAGCGGTGAAAATCTTTTCTTATAAATGCAGAATGCGGTTACAGCAGTTATCGCCAGAATAGCAATACAGTTCGAATCAGACTTTTTTTCCACCTCCCATGTTATTTTTTCACCGGAGGCAAGTGAACCCGGCAGTTTAACCTTTTTTGCTGTTGTATCACTGTTCAGTTCTGAAACAACACCTCTTAATTCCATCTCAACTGCTTCTCTGCTGTTCTGCAGATCATTATCATCTTCTTCGCTTTCTTTTTCCGCCTTGCCGTTCTCCTTTTCATATGGCTCCATGGTCACATTCATTTTCTTTTCTATTATTCTGCTGCCGTCCGAAACTTCAGCATGAAGTACAAGATGTCCGGATTTTTCATTTTCTCCGGGTCTGACAATATAAACATCCCCTCCGGATTCAACAAAATCTGCAGTTTCACCTGATAATGAAAGCATCAGATCCGCGGCAACAAGCAAAACACCTATTATCAGCACCGCCGTTATATTTTTCCTTGCCTTAGCCGCTGCATCTTCAGCTGTCATTATTTTTCCCGCTCGTCCGGTCATGTTATTTAACATATTTTTTCTCATACCTTTACCTAAATCCTTATATCTGAAATTTTCTCCATGAGATATACTCCGTAAAGCGATGCCGCAAGTGCTGCTGTCATGAGCACCCTCCCGGTGAATGTTGTGTACAGAGGTTCGATATATGAATATGAAAAAATATTAAGCATGAGCAGCATGAGAACAGGCATCACTGATATCAGCCTTCCCTCAACTTTTTTCTGCGATGTGACTGCACGTATTTCTCTGTCGATATTCATCTTATCTGTCAGGATTTCTGTTGTATGTCCTATTATTTTTTCAAGGTTTCCGCCCATATTTCTGCATGTTATATAAACCTGCACAAAATTTCTGATATCCTCACTTCTGCTCCTTGCAGCAAAATCTTTCAGCAGCACTTTATCGCTTTCTTTGTTTTCAACCATGCTTATCCGCATATGTCTCAGTTCTTTCATGATGAGATCATCTTTTTCATACATTGATGACAACTCCTCCTCAGCTTCTATAATAGCCTCATCCATCTGCCTTCCTGCGGCAACGGATGCCGATAAAGAATATAACATATCCTTGAACTGAAGGTTCAGATTGTTCATCCTGTTCTGTGCCAGCCTTTTTTCAAAAAACGGAACAGCCCGATGGACTGCTGCTCCTGCAAATGCCGACAGCAGCAGGCTGTGATAAAACAAATATGTTATGACAAAGATGCTTGTATAGCCGGCAGCATAAAATAAAATTTTCTCTCTGCCTGACAATTCATAAACAGAGTAATCTTTTATCATGTAACCACCTCCGGCAGAATTTCATGACTGCATTTCTGCAGCACACTCTCTTTTTCCTTCGAAAAGGACTCCTCATCTGTTTCCTGCAAAGCCGCGGCTTTCAGTTCCATCGAGGCATCTGCAACCACTTCAGCCGGAACTTCATCGCTGTATCCCGCGAGCATCAGTTTTTCCCGGTGTATCATCCGGCTTCCTTTGACTCTGCGCCCTCTTTTAAAAAGCGGATTAACTATAATTTCTCCGTTTTCCATTCCTTTAAGCTCGGAAATTTCGGTTACGCTCCTGCTTCCGTCTTTCATTCTGCTCATGTGTATCATTATATCTATTCCTTCTGTTATCTGGCTCCGTATTGCTTCTACCGGAAAATCCGCTGCCTGCAGGAACATTGCCTCCAGTCTTTTCAGCATTCCTTCTATGCTGTTAGCATGTCCGGTACTGAGACTTCCGTCATGTCCTGTATTCATTGCCTGAATCATGTCCATCACCTCCTTTCCGCGCACCTCACCTATAATAATCCTATCCGGTCTCAGTCTCAGACTGGCCTTCACCAGCTGTGACATATCAACCTCACCCTTCCCCTGTACATTGGCATTCCTGCACTCAAGCCTGACTATATTTTCCACCTGATTAATCTGCAGTTCTGCAGAATCTTCAATTACAACCACTCTTTCATGCTCGGGGATAAACTGTGATAATACATTCAGCATTGTTGTCTTTCCTGAGGATGTACCGCCGCACACAAAACAGTTATAACCCGCCGCAACTGCAATTTTCAGAAACTCCGACTCTTCAGGCGTAACAGTACCGTTCTTCAGATAGTCTTCCATTCCCATAACTTTATCCGGAAATTTTCTTATTGTAAGAATCGGTCCGTTAAGTGCTATATTCCTGTAAATCGCATTTACACGCGACCCATCCGACAATCTGGCATCCACTATCGGATTAAGCTCGTTTATCTCCCGATGCACTTTTGATGCAATACGTCTTATGAGCTCCTCAAGATCCTCTGTGCTGTCAAACTCCAGCGGGAGTCTCTCCGGAATGCCGTTTCTTTCAATAAAAATGCAGTCTTTTCCATTTACCATTATTTCTGAAATACTTTTATCATCTATATATGGCTGAAGAATATCCATTTCTTTTCTCAGAGAAAGAAATATACGTTCTGTAAGTCTGCGGTTTTCTCTATGACTGCAGCTTCCGGCTTTTTTATGTGAAAAAACATATTCCTCAATTTTTTCCATTGCCTCCTCGTCACTTAAAGTCCCTTCAGAATCAGTTATCATCAGTCTCACTTCTGTTATATACCGCCTGATTTCTTCACGTGTATAAAAAACTTTTTCAACTTTTTTTATATATTTATCTTTGCCTCGTATATCACCCTTTTCCCTATTTCCGGTGATTCGTATATCGTTTTTTTCCTTATTTTCAATTGCATTTCTGTTTCTGATATTTTTTTCTCCCGTGTTCATTTTTATAAATCCGCCGTTTTACAAGATATTCCGTTTTCTGGTAAGTTTTCAAAATTGCAGCCGGACAATAATGCAGTGAACATTATCCGGTTTAGGCTTACTGTCTCGCTGCATTAAAAGCAAAGCATCTAGAATTGTCACCCATTTATTACATTTTTTTCCTCGTACCTATATAATAAAACGCCTGTAAATAATTTACAAGCGTTTTATTTCGACATTTTTCGACAAAGCTTTGATTAAATTCAAATCAGAACCGGATTCTGACAACCGCTATAGCTTTAATACTGCTGTAATTCCTGCCGCTGTAATTTCATCTGCTGCTATAGTTTCCCGATGATATATTTTCCCCTGCTGCTATAGTTTCCCGCTGCTATAGTTTCCTGCTCTCAGGTATTATTATTCGATTATAATTACTGTCCCTGTTTTTTCTGTTGTACTGTTCTATCAGTTCTGCAATCTCAAGCTCTGCCTGCTTAATTTCCAGTCTGAACTCATCTGCAGATACCTTAAAAGCACCGCTGCCGGTTACTATCAGCTGCTCAAGCCTGTCAGAAGTAGCTACCCTTACATGATAGTCACGGCTTTTTTTATGTGCGGCTTTTTCTATATACATATCTGCGGTCTCAGCTTCCTGTGTATATATTACCTCAACTTCCCCGTGCTGTTCGATATGACGTTCGCCGCCTTTCACTTTGTACGCATCAAAAACGGCTATGACATGACATTTCTTGTAGCCCTGATAATTCTGTAAAATCCCTATCAAAGCCTCTCGTGCCGAATCCAGGTTCACCTTTGCAAGACTTTTAAGCTCGTCCCACGCAAAAATAATATTATATCCGTCAACCAGCAGATACTCTTCTGTGACAACAGCCGGTTTTGTCTTCTTCTGCTCCTGTTCGGAAAGAATCTCGCGTTTAGGCAGAATCTTATGTTCTTTGCGTTTACCGTATGTTCTTTCAAAAATGCGCTCCAGTTCTTCCTCCTCAGTGAGCCTGCTTTTTTTAGAGGTGCGGCTTTTATTTTCTGAAGCACCGGCAAACTCGTAAGAAAACTCCTGTGTATCTTCCACAGAATCAATAGGTGAGCTCGGATGCAGGTGCATATACTGATCAGCCTGATCCCATCTCACATTAAAACCTGCACCATGACTGCAGAAAACAGAATCAGCCGTGTTTTCTGCATCCCTGTCCGGATCATATCCTATCATCTGTACAATTTCATCCTGATTGTGACATTTATCATATCCGCAAAGCGCACAGCTGAGCTGGCCATGACCTTTAGTATACGCTGCAACATCCGCAGCATAGTCTTTCATCTCATAAACCGGCGCCCTTCCTCTGAGCACTGCATTTTCGCCGATATGCTCCGGTTCTCTGATATCTCCGCCCATTTTCTGAACATCAGCTATTGCTCTTCCTATCATTTCCTGAGGTACTTCGAGCCGAAACTCATACCAGGGTTCCAAAAGTATCATATGAGCTTTTCTCAATCCCTGTCGAACAGCACGATATGTCGCCTGCCTGAAATCTCCTCCTTCAGTATGTTTGAGGTGAGCACGCCCTGCTATCAGCGTTATTTTCATATCTGTCAGCGGAGAACCTGTTGCAGTCCCGACGTGTCCTTTTTCTGCCAGATGTGTCATTATCAGTCTCTGCCAGTTTGTATCCAGCTCATCACTGCTGCATACAGTTTCAAATGTCAGCCCGCTGCCGCGTTCTGCAGGTTCAAGTAAAAGATGTACTTCCGCATAATGTCTCAGCGGTTCAAAATGTCCAGCACCTAAAACCGACTTCTCAATCGTTTCTTTATATGCTATTGATCCTTTTCCAAAATCAACTTTAAATCCAAATCGATTAAAAATAATATTCCTGAGAATTTCTATCTGAACCTCACCCATGAGCTGAATTTGTATTTCCTGAAGCTGTTCATTCCATATAACATGAAGCTGCGGATCTTCTTCTTCAAGAATTCTTAATTGTTTCAATGCGGTATGTACATCAATTTCATCTGGCAGAATTACTTGATATGAAAGCACTGACTCCAGAAGTGATTCTGTTATATCACATTCATAACCAAGTCCCTGTCCCGCATATGTTTCCTTAAAACCAGCAACTGCGCATATATTTCCCGCATACACTGTATCAACCGTGGTATATTTATCTCCGCAATATATTCTGATTTGCTCAGCTTTTTCTTCACAGTATCCGTCCGAGCTGCTCCCGGGGGCATTAACTTTTTTATTATCATTTGAAGATTCTTCAGACTGCATCTGAAATGTGCTTTTATCTGCTCTGCTCTGTATTGGAACTGAATCTTTTACAGAAAGCGCGCCGCCTGTAATCTTCATATGGGTCAGCCGAGTGCCTCGTTCATCTCTAGTGATTTTATAAACTCTGGCTCCAAAATCCTCCGGATAACTTTTAAGTAAAGTATAATCTGAAATAGTTTTAAGCAGTGTATCTATACCTTGCATTTTTAATGCTGAGCCGAAACAGCATGGGAAAATTCTGCGCTTTGCAATACATTCTGCAATTTCATGCTGATCGAGAGTATTTTTCTCCAGAAAATGTTCTATAAGCTTGTCATCACACATTGCAATCTGCTCATACCAGCTTTCATCGTGTTCGTTATCAAACTCGATACAGCCGCTGCCGAAATATTTTCTTAATTCATGCAGCAGAACTCCTCGGTCAGTTCCATCAAGGTCCATTTTATTAACAAAAATGAAAACAGGCAGTCTGTATTTTTTCATCAAACGCCATAACGTCATTGTGTGGCCCTGTATTCCGTCTTTACCACTTATTACAAGTATTGCTATATCAAGGACCTGCAGTGTCCTTTCCATTTCAGCAGAAAAGTCGGCATGTCCGGGAGTATCCAGAAAAGTTATTTCAATATTGTCATATTTAATCGCTGCCTGTTTTGAAAAAATTGTTATACCCCTTTGCCGTTCCTGTATATCTGTATCCAAAAAAGCATCTTTATGATCCACTCTTCCAAGTTTTCTGATTGCACCTGTGCTGTAAAGCAATGCCTCTGAAAGAGTCGTCTTCCCGGCGTCAACATGAGCAAGCAAAGCCGCACATACATGTTTTGAATTTTGCATAACTATTTACTCAGCCAGTCGCTCAACCTTTGAAATAGTATCCTCTTCGGACAGTTCCAGGTCAAGAATATTCATAATTGCGTCCACCAGATCAGGGTTTTTCAAAGCTATATTAAAAATCTTATGGCCGCCCTCATTAGTAATCTGACCTGAACGTATTTTATACTCCAGTAAATCTGTAACCGGCATTACTTTTATTCTCGTCTCATTCATAATTTATCTCCATATCTTAAATGTGAAATATATACTGCAATATCATTATATCTTTATTTTAATCTTAAATCAATCCATCTCGGACGGCAAAAGCAGTCAATGCATCCCGGCACTCACTCTGAAGCGAGCATTTCACCCGTCAGAACTGTACACCGCGGTACAGCACTAAAAAAAAACAGCCTGCTTACACAGACTGTTTCTTCTTAAAACGGCAACGTCTTA
>CAVECM010000003.1:0-30248 GCA_963614095.1 Bacteroidaceae bacterium | reverse complement strand
GGCAAGTTCCTCCTGCACCGGGTCAAATACCGCAATACTGTTGATTATGTTCAGGAAAATCAGTACAATGGGTTAATGGGTTCAGACAGCGTGTCCGGGCAGAAAACCCCGGTACAAAATATACAGTAATAACAAAACAAGAGTTAGAAGTAAGGCGCCGGCAATATGATCTGATAGGAGAAGTCCCTAAAAAGTGATATGAAAGTTTTAATGATGAAGCAAAGCGATTGCTTAAAAAATCATGGAATATAGATGATGATATTTTTCAGCTGCGATTGATAAAGAGAAAGGAGATTATGACTATGCTGATACTGATTTATTTCTTGAGTCTGGTTCCGTCCGCTCTGATATTTTTCTGGCTGCGGAGAAGAAAAGCGGATGACCGGGAATACCGGATTATCTGCGATCGCGCTTTAAAACGCGGGGCATTCTTATGTGCGGTACTTGTAAGCCTGATTGCATGTATACTGTATCTTCTCGGAAAGGTAATGTCGATGCTGGGAGCCGGGCCGCTGATTATTGAGATATATAATAATCTGATACTGGCCGCGCTTGTGGAAGAACTCGTTAAATATCGGGTGCTCAAGGGTTTAATCAGGAAAAATCCGTATCCTTATTCATGGGCTGATATTACATCGCTGATGATGATTACAGGCATGGGCTTTGGAGTTCTCGAATCACTGTTCTATGCACTGGGTGCCAATGCGGGAACGATGCTGACAAGGGGACTTACGGCCATGCACTGCGGATATGGCTTCATAATGGGATATTTTGTCGGCAAAGGGATGAAGACCGGAAAAAAACGATATACTCTGATGGGAATTTTAATCCCGTTTCTGCTTCACGGAGCATATGACTGCTGCCTGGGTGATGAGCTGGGAAAGGTCAGCGGATATTTTATTTATGTATCACTGGTGCTGGCGGCTGCGGCAGTCGTTACACTGATTATCGCAATTGTTCATATCTGCAGATCAAAAAGAAAAGCTGTATATACGGAACCGCTGGTTTCTGAATGAACGGATAATTGCAGTCTGAGAAAAAGGTGCTTGAAAAACAAAGTGAGTAGTCGTACTATACCTATAGAACAGAACCGTGCCTGCGCTCTGCATGCAGACAATGGTCCGGCAATACGGATAATAACAGACAATACAGCAGAATAGTATGAAACAGGTTTTGGCGGAGGTGCCGGAGGCGGCGTTTTCCGGATATCAGAATATATAAATACAGAAGGTCAGGAGGAAACAGAAATGACAGATAAGAAAGAACTTAATGAAGAAAAAAAGGCATTAGATGAGGAAACTTTAGAGGGCGTTTCCGGGGGAAAGGCAAGCCTGCTGGAGTCGATAAGAAGATCTGCGGCTCAGGGGGCATGCGTAATCAGTGAGGCAGCAGCTATAAGTGATACAGGCGAGGTTAAAGACGCAAGACTTGTCAACGAGGCTGCAGCTGCAGTTTTCAGCGAAGACAAATAAGAAGGTCAGCAATCGAAAAGCCCGGAACTGTATTGTTTCCGGGCTTTGATTATTGTGCTGAGTCCGGCGTGCCGCGTTTCTGACAGGCAGCGGGCTCAAATCCGGCGCGGAGACGGCGTCGGTTTCGGGCGAAACTGGCTGCATGTAAACATATCGCATACGGCGCGTTTTACATAAAAAGAAAAGGAAAAGAAATGAAAAACAAATCAAAAGTAATGGATAAAATCAAGGTGGCTGTGCAAAGCGAAGCGGACCGCGAAAATTATATGTATCAGGTTTCGACGCTGCAGGCGCTGGCCCTCGGATACCTCCGCAGTGTCGTGCCGGTGAGGGAACTGCTGGAGCACGGTGACACCGGACTGGGAACATTTCGGGATCTGGACGGTGAAATGATAGCGCTGGACGGGCACTGCTACCGCGCTGTTTCGGACGGGAACGTGTACGAGACGCAGCCGGACGACGGGGTTCCGTTTGCGGTGGTCAGCAGGCTGAAAGGGTCGACGTCATGGGAATGCGGAGAAATCAAGGGGTTCGGCAAACTTGTCGAGCTGCTGAACAATAAAATCGATGAAAATTTCGGCCTCAACAGCATGCACATACTTCGCATAGACGGGACATTTGATATGGTGGATGCGCGTTCGGAGACACCGTCCCGGGAATCGCAGCATGTTGATCTGAAGGAGCTGCTCGACAAGACGCAGTACGCATTTCAGTTTGAGAATATCAGGGGTTCACTGATCGGGCTGTATTTTCCGGATTATATGGACGGCATTAATCTGCCGGGCTGGCATCTGCACTTTATTTCGGAGGACCGCAGCAAGGGCGGCCATGTTTTTGATGTGCAGATTCGGGAATGCAGCATCAGGATGGATAAGGTGTCGCGTATTGAGATGCAGCTGCCGACAGAAGTGCAGTTTGATACTTATGATCTGAAGAAGGTTTCGCAGAATGATGTGAAATCTGTCGAGCAGGGAACGAAATAGAGGAAGAAAGGGATTTCATATGAAAGAACAGGCAGATGATCTGAACATGAGAAACCGGCTGATTGACGCGGAGCCGGACAGGCAGTCGGCTGATGAAGATGAAGAGAATAATGGGGATACAGATGTATCGATTAAGCCGGCTCAGAAGAAAAAACTGACAATAGTGGGCGAGGACGGATCCGAGGAAGACGTTGAAATCATTCTGAACTTTGAATTTGCGGACACGAAAAAAGAATACCTCGTGTATACCAAATACGAACAGGATGAAAACGAAGAGGTTACCGTTTATGTATCCGCTGTTGACCGGTCACATGAAAAGCCGCAGCTGACAGGCGTCGAGGACGATGATGAGTGGGACCGAGTTCAGAATGTGCTTAAGGAGCTGGCAAAGCCGCAGAAGTAATCTGTGCGGCCTTAATCTGCTGTAGTGTCCGCCTCGCTGCCGGAAGACAGCTTGAAATCAAATTTCATCTCAAGCATCGCAAAAAGGTGCTGCATGACGTCGCCGGAGATTTTTCTGATGTCAAGCGTATTGACAAAGGCCAGCACCTGCTGCACTTCCTCCTCAGGCACGCTGTAAGCGCGCAGTGTGATGTTCAGGAAACGCTGCAGCTTCTTCTCAAGCGAAAAGTGCATATCGCATTTCTTTATCATATAGTTGCGCATAACCCCCGCTGTGCCGATTTCCATTTCATAAAAATCACTCTCTGCATAGTCGGGCAGATAAGAACTGAAGATTTTCTTCAGCTCTTTTGCCGTATGCTGGAATATATATTCTGAAATCGAAGGTATTGAGTATGCCTTGATGTAAAGCTCGCGCAGGTTTTCGTTCAGCTCTGTGAGGGTGAGCTGAATTGCTGTCTCCACAGCATATATGTAAACCGGCGGAAGCTTGTCGCCGGCGGTTGAGCGGGCTATATTGAACTGCTTGTCAAACATTGACTCCACGAGCTCCATAAGGATGCTGTCCTTGGTATGAAAGCTGTTCTGATAGCTTCCTTTGGAGACATTTGCTTCCTTGACGATCTGGCTGACAGAGGTTTTTTCGTAGCCCTGCTCCAGAAACAGCCGTACGCATACGGACAGTATTCGTTTTTTTGTTTTAAGACCATCTTTTCTCATATATGTCACCTGCTTTCGTTCGGCGGCTGAATTGCCTCATTGTCTTTGAAGGCTGATTGCCTGCCGGCTCCATTGTGTTTGGACGCCGACTGCCTGCCGCTTCATAGTTTTCGGTTTTAAGAGGCCGGCTGACCTCACTGCGTTCTGATATGTATACCAATTATATCATGTGATTGGATCAAAGAAAACGATTCTGCGGAAAAATCATCTGAGAATGCGGCATTACCGGTGAAAACAATTTTAATCCTGATTTTTTTATGCTGCGAATTCTTTGGATATTTTACAGCGGAGGATATATGTCTGCGCCGCTGCATTTTTATGCATGATAACGAATTATATACATGAGCCTCACAAGGTGGTTTTCGTGTAAAAAGCGGCGCATGCATAGAGAAACAGATTTAAGAATCATGCAGACAGCGGGCTATCCGGACAAGGGTGTTGATTCCCCGATGCTTTCAGAAATGCACACGGCAGTTGGCAGCGGCAGATCAGCAGACACATGCACAGATGCGGCTTTTAGAAAAATCCGACAATGTGTATTTTTGTATACACTTCATGCACTTTTTTGCATATATGTTTGAAATTATCCCATGCGTATAGTATAATACAATCGACTGTATTTATTATACAGTTGTACATTAGAAATGCTTTGAAAACATTTAACGATATTTTGATATCAGCCATACAAAATAGGAGAAGATTGCATGACAACAATCATAGTTATAGTTGTTGTAGCCCTTGTTTTTTTTGTTGCGGTATGTATCATTGCTTTTATGATCTGGAAACGTGAAGCGGAGATGCGGACGGACAGCATCAGAGCCATAGAGGAGAATCTGGAAAGACTTGCCCGGGAAATGTCGCCTGAGCAGGCAGAGCAGATTGAAAGAATCCGCGCAGGTTTTGCAGAAAAAACAGACGGCAGGGAAGCAGAACCGGAATATGCCGGGCAGATGCCGGAATATGCAGTACTGCGTCCGGAACGCAGAGGTCTGCAGCCGCAGTATGCTGAAGCACAGTATAATGGCAGCACCGGTTACGAAAACAGCAGTAATAATTATGGCGGAGATTCATACATGGATTCGCTGATTGCAGAGAGCTCACTGCGCGGTGCGGCACAGAAGCAGCAGCGGGATCCGTTCGGATGGGTCAGAGAAAGCAGTACGGTCCGAACAGGCTCAGCCGAATCCGGACAGGGTCGGCTCGCACCGGATGATACCGATGATAATGCTGCAGATGCAGGAATATATGTGGAGTCGCCGGCACTTTCGGAGATGCGTGAAATGCTGAATGAACTCAGGAATTCAGAGATAATCCGGCAGCCGGAGCAGACAGGCAGCGCAGCAGCGCCGGACAATGAATCAGAGCCGAGCAACAGGCCGGAAACGGAAAACAGTACCGGGGAAGACAATGAAGATAATAAAGATAATATATGTGAAGCGGGATGCGATGATAACGATTGTGAAACAGCACCGGATTCCGCTGCCATAGAAAACAGCGAAACAGCACAGGATTCCGTCGTCACAGAAAACGGTGAAACAACATCGGACTCTGCCGCCGCAGAGGACATTGAAGCTTCATCGGGTTCTGACAGTGCAGAGAACGGCAGGAGTGCAGACCGGGGAGATGAGACCGGCGGCATTGATGACGACATCTGTGAAATCAGCCTGGATTTTACAGATGATTGCGGAGAGGATGCAGCAGGCATGCAGATACAGACGCCGCAGAGCCGGACGGGATATGACGTAGGGCGGAGCGGACGCAGGTATACGGCATCTGAGCTTGACGCACTGATTAAGGAATGATATCCAGGAGGAGGAATATATGTATTGTAAAAATTGCGGAAAAGAAATCGCAGACAGCTCGAAGTTCTGCAGCTTCTGCGGGCAGCTTATAGAATCGGAAAGATCCGCTCCGGTGTCAGATCCATCAGCCGAATCGTTTAAGGCGGCTTCCGTTCAGGCAGGTGCAGAAGCACATACAGGTACGGGCAGGAATGAAGCGGACGAAGATATTTTTTCAAGGAAGCCGATATTCGATGAATTCCACTGGAATGTAGACGAGTATCCGGGAAGAAGAACCGGAAAAACAGAGGATGTGAACTTTGACTGGAATGCAAGACCTCAGGATATTCCGGATCCGGTTTACGAGCGAATGAATGCCGGCTACGGCGATGCGTCAGCTGAAAGAAAAACAGCAGAACAGATACGCAGCGTTCAGAATGCAGATACGAAGACAAAGACAGAAGCGAGAGCTGCAGCGGAGGCACCGGCAGCAGAGACATACAGAGCGGCAGCCGAGGCATCCCCGGTTACGGGGCTGACGGAAAACGCAGCTGATGAACAGGAACCGTTAAGCGCTGCAGACCGTATAGATAAATTTTACACATTCAACAAGAAAAACGAAGAGTTTCAGCAGCTCCTCAACAGAGAGTACGAGAAAGTAAAGTCGGGCAACCCTATAGGGCACGAGATGTCTGAAGCGGAAAAGGCTGCGGACCGCAGATTCGCTGCACAGCCTAAGGATTCGTCGATGGAGGCCTTTCTCGAGAAGGAAGGCATTGTGAAGCCTTATCAGCCGAAGGCCTTTCAGTCAGATGTGCTGCAGAGAATAGAGGCTCAGGAGGCAGCGAAGGAAGCGAAGAGACTTGAAGAGGAAGCCAGACTTGCTGCTATAGAGGAGGCCAGAAAAGAAGCAGAGGCCGAGGCAAAGAGAAAGGCTGAGGAAGAGGCAAGAATTGCTGCTGAGGCCGAAGCGAAGAGAAAAGCAGAAGAAGAGGCTGCGAGACTGGCCGAGATAGCACGCAGAAACGCAGAGGAACAGGCTAAAAGAGAAGAGGAAGCAAGAAGGAAAGCGGCAGAAGAAGCCAGACTCAGAGCTGAAGAGGAGGCCCGACGTGCAGCTGAGGAGGAAGCCCGAAGAAAGGCAGAAGCCGAGGCAAAGGTAAAAGCGGCAGAAGAAGCCAGACTCAAGGCTGAGGCGGATCTCAGAGCGGCGCAGGAGGCTGCTAAAATCAAGGCTCAGCAGGAAGCAAGAATGGCAGCCGAGGCCGAAGCGAGATTCAGAGCTCAGCAGGAGAAGAGGCAGCTTGAAGCGATAGAAGCCCAGAGGAGACTCGAGGCAAAGAGACAGAAGATAGCGGCAGAAGCCAATCAGGCAGTTGCGCAGGAGGAAATACGCCGAGTCATTGAGCAGACAACGAGAATGCGTGATGAAGAAGCCGCTAAAATAAGAGCTACGGTTTCAGCAATGAGAGACGGCATCGACCAGATTAAGGAAAATGCCGCAAACAGAGAAATCGCAGAGGCTCATCAGGCTACAAGAAATCAGATTGATGAAATGACAAAGGCAAGGCAGTCCTTCTTTGCGGATCTGAAAGAAGCAGACAGCAAGCCTGCCGAGGCATCAGCGCCGGTTCAGGAAACGCCGGAGACAACATATGCGTCAGCGGCACAGCCGGCGTCAGCACATGTGTCGGCAGCACAGCCTCAGGCGGAGCAGGCACAATTCACAGCACCGCAGACCGGATACGAAGCACAGCCTCAGACAGCCGGAAATGATATGTTCTCAGAGGAAGAATTCTTCCATACGAGAGCAGTGGATAAATCGGCAATTATGGCAGGTCTGACAGAGCAGACCAGAATTGCCAATAAAGAAACTACAGCGGCACCCGCAAGCGATGAGGAGTTTTTCAACAGTCTCGACGCAGCTGCAGCCGCATCGCAGCCGCAGGAAGCACAGCCTCAGACAATGCAGCCGAAGGAAGCACAGCCTATCGATTTCAGAGATGAGACAGAAAGTGCACCGGCTGCCGAAAGTGCGGACGACCTGCTTTCACAGTTTGAAAATATAAATGCAGACGATCTGCAGGATATCGAACAGCAGATTGAACAGACGCAGAAGTACGGACAGCAGTTCGCAAAGGATATGGCTCAGCAGGCAGCGGCAGAGCAGCTCAGGATGAGTGATACCATTCACGCGGGAAATCTCGGAGCGCAGTTCAGAACAGAACAGGCAGCTGCCGGAGATACAGTGGTTATGCCGCACAGTGAAAGCTTCAGTCAGATTGCTGCAGCGAATGACTTTGACAACTACGGCAACGAAGAAGCGGCAAACTACATAAATCAGCAGCATCAGGCACAGCAGAATGCGGCAGCCGCAGGCATGGACGAATTCTACGGTGACGGATTCCATGACGAAGAAGACGAATCGCAGCTTTCCAAGAAGGAGCTCAGACGCAGAGCTAAAGAACAGAAAAAGCTCGAGCGTGAAAAAGCGAAGGAAGCAAAGATTCTGGCAAAGAGAGATGCTGATTTTGACAACGAATATACAGAAGAGGCAGACGACAGTCAGGAAAAAGGCGGAGCAGGCAGACTTGTACTCAAGATAATCCTTGTAGTTCTGATAGTTATCCTGGCAGTAGAAGTTATCGGCATGGGCATCAGATTCATCGCACCGCAGAGCAAGGCAGCTGAGTTTATAGACAACCAGCTCAACAAGGTAATTCACCTCATCACAGGTGAAGCAGCAGACGGCGGACAGGCGGACGGTACGGTATACAGTGCGGGAACACTGCAGATAACCGTGGCGGATCCGGCCGGCGATACGCAGGCAGAGATCTGATTCTGTCTGCAGAACGGCCTGAAGATGCGGCTGTGAGAAACGGTGCCGGAGGCAGACCTTAAAAAGGTCGTGAGATTATAAAGGGAGGTACAAGTTGGCAAAGGAGAAGAAGAAAAAACACAAAGGCTTAGTCATAATAATAGCGATTCTTGTGATAATAGCTCTCTTTCTGAGCCTTATAGGATTCATAACAGATTTCCTGTGGTTTAAAGAGCTGGATTATGTATCGGTATTTTTCACGAAGCTTTTCACACAGATAAAAATAGGCGTGCCTACATTCGCAGTGGTCACATTTCTTGCATATATTTACCTCAAATTCCTCAAAAGAGGCTATATCAAGAAAGTGGCATCGGATGAACCTGTGAATCATGGCAAGCTGAACCTTATTTCATGGGGACTTGCAGCGGCTTACGGCGTGGTAACCACGTATTTTACCGTTACGAAGCTGTGGTTTGATTTTCTGCAGTTTGTTAACAGCACGTCATTCGACAAGAAAGATCCGCTGTTCAATACGGATATTTCGTTTTATGTGTTCAGGCTGGACTTCATAGAAGAGCTGAATCAGATTGTGCTGGTGCTTCTGATAGCATTTGCAGTGCTGACAGTGCTTTACTACTCCATTCTGCTGACGGTGAGAACGCCGAAGATATTTGAGGAAGAGGCGCAGACTGTGAATGAAGGCGATGAAGCCGAACAGACCGGCGGAAACGCAGGGAGCGGATTTGACAACATCAACAGTATGTTCGGTAAATTCACGGAGGCTTTCACGGGAAAATCAGGAGGCGGCATCGGAGGCGGATTCAAGCGGCCTGCAAAACCGCACAAGACAATTGAAAATCATAATGTAAAGATGCTTGTTTCCATAGCGGAAAAGCAGCTCATAATCGTCGGAGTGCTCTTTTTCCTGATGGTCGGAGTGAACTTCTTCCTGAAGCAGTACGACCTGCTGTTCGGAAGCACAGGAGTGGTTCACGGTGCGGGCTTTACAGATGTGAATATCACATTGTGGGTTTACAGAATAATAATGGTGCTGGCAGTGCTGGCGGCAATAGGCTTCGCAGCAGGCATAAGCAAACGCCGCATAAAAACAGCGGTTGCTGTGCCGGTTATTATGATAGTAATCGGAATACTGGGAAGCGGTGCATCACTTGTTGTGCAGAACCTTGTGGTAACTCCGGATGAGATCAACAAGGAAAGCAAGTATCTGGAACGGAACATTGAATATACTCAGGCGGCATATGGGCTGACGGATGTAGATCAGAAGGAATTTGCGGCCAGCAATGATCTGACAAGCGAAGATATAAGCAGCAATGATGAAACCATATCGAACATCAGAATCAACGACTACGAACCTGCGAAGACATTTTATAATCAGACGCAGAGCATCAGACAGTACTATTCGTTCAATGATGTCAATGTAGACAGATATAAGATAAACGGCGAGTACACGCAGACGTTCCTGTCGGCAAGAGAAATCGACGAAAGTGCTATAAATGACACATGGCTGAACAAGCACCTGAAATATACGCACGGCTACGGCGTGACGCTTTCAAGAGTAGACAAGATAACAGCCAGCGGTCAGCCTGACATGCTGATAGGCGGAATTCCGCCGGTATCGGATGTAGAGGAGATTCAGATTACAAGACCTGAAATCTACTACGGAGAGCTGACAAACAATTACGTGCTGACAAACACATCCGAAGAGGAATTCGATTATCCTGACGGAAATGAGAATAAATATACGACTTACGAAGGCAGTGCAGGCATCAAGCTCAATCCGCTCAACAGATTCATGTTCGCAGTGAAGGAGAGAAGCCTCAAGCTGCTGGTATCGGGCAATGTCAACAGTGACTCGAGAATAATAATTAACAGAAACATCAAGGAAAGAGTCAAGAAGATAATGCCGTATCTCGAATATGACAGCTCGCCTTACATGGTGACGGTTGACGGAAATCTTTACTGGATAATCGATGCATACACATATACAGACAGATATCCTTATTCAGAGCCGTACAGCACAGATTCGGATACCAACTATATAAGGAATTCTGTGAAGGTGGTAATCGATGCATATAACGGCACCACGGATTACTATATTGTAGATGACACCGATCCGATAGCGCAGAATTTCAAGAAGATTTACCCGGATCTGTTCAAGGACTTTGATGATATGCCTGACGGACTCAAGGCACATATCAGATATCCGAGCACACTGCTCAACATACAGGCACAGGTATATCAGAGATATCACATGAATGATGTGAAGGTATTCTATCAGAATGAGGACCTGTGGCAGATATCCAGCGAGATTTACGGTACGGAAGAACAGACGATGACACCGAATTACTATATTATGAAGCTGCCGGGCGAAGACAGCGCTGAGTTCGTAAATTCGATACCGTTCACGCCGAAGGACAAGAAAAATCTCATGGGACTGTTCGTCGCGAGAAACGACGGCGAGAATTACGGAGAGCTGATACTTTACCAGATGCCGAAGAGCAAGACTGTATACGGCCCGATGCAGATAGAAGCGCAGATTGACCAGAACACCGAGATTTCCAAGGAATTCTCGCTCTGGAATTCATCGGGTTCTCAGTACAGCAGAGGAAATATGTTCGTAGTTCCGATAGAGGATTCACTGCTCTATATCGAGCCGGTATATCTGGAAGCGACAAATTCCAGCATACCTGAGGTAAAGAGAGTTATCGTCGTATACGGCGACAATATCGCATACGAGGCAACACTGGCAGAGGCACTCAACTCACTGTTCGGCGAGGGCAGCGCATATGAGAGCACTGAGGCCGAGGACAATGCAGGCAGCGAGGAAGGCGAAAGCAGCAGTGAACTCAGTCAGAGCGAAATAATAGAAAAGGCACAGGAGGCGTTCGGCAATGCAGAGGAAGCGCAGAAGGACGGCGACTGGGCTAAGTACGGTGAATATCTTAACGAACTTGAGAAGTATCTGAATATGTTAAGTGAATAATAGTAAAGTTCAGGGCATTCCCGTTATACCAGCCAGGTCTGACGGGGATGTCTGTCGTTATTTCAACTGTAAACGAGTATATCCGGCAGAGGATATGCTGCGGCAGAATATAATTATCTGGCAGAAAATAAACAATGGAGGAGACAGCTACATGTTAAACTATGATTTGGATAAGATGCTCTATGTCATACCCGCGGACAAGCACAGTCCGGGCGAGGTGAGCAGCATACTGAATGCTCACCCGGAAGTGAAATTCGTATCACTGGTCGGGATAGACATAGGCGGACATGATACAGACGAAAAAATACCGGTTGAGGAATTTCTCGGCAATATGGAAAAATTCATGAAAAACGGTGTGCAGACAGACGGATCCAGCGTAGTGCTTCCGAAGATAGCGGAGCTGAATAATGCAAAGGTCGACATAATCCCGGATGCAACCGTCAACTGGTTTGTGGACCACAATTTCAATTATCCCGATCATGAAACAGGTCTTCCGGTAGGCACGCTCAGAATCCCGTCGTCTCTTGTTCACAATGATCTGGCAAGAGTGGGATCGAGAGTAATACTCAGAGATGCGATTACTAACTTCAAGGCGGATCTGATGAAGCTGCTGCGCGAGAATCCGTATGTGTTTGAATATATCGATGCGGACAGCGCAGACGACATAGAGGAAATCGTTATAACAGCGGCAACAGAGCTCGAGTTCTGGGTAAAGACACCGGACGACGATGCAGACAGAGAGCAGCTTTCCACGGCACAGATGCTCAAGGAACAGTACTGGAAGAGAACCACCGGCACAGTCAGAACAGCACTTGAGGAGGCAATGCTGGTACTGCAGAAATACGGCTTCGACATGGAAATGGGTCATAAGGAAGTAGGCGGCGTGAAGGCAAACTTCAGCAACACTGGTAAATACGACCATGTTATGGAGCAGCTCGAAATCGACTGGAAATACTCGACGGCAGTACAGGCTGCAGATAACGAAAATCATATAAAATACGTAGTGCGTGATATTTTCAGAACATACGGACTTGAGGTTACGTTTATGGCAAAGCCGGTTGAAGGTGTAGCCGGAAACGGTGAGCATACACATATGGGAGTTGCAGCCAGACTCAGAAACGGCAAAATGATAAACCTCTTCTCACCGTCAGATCCTGAGAATGAATTCATGAGCCCTATAGGCTTCGGAGCGCTGATGGGAATCCTCAAGAACTACGACGTAATCAATCCGTTCGTAAGCTCGACAAACGATTCGCTCAACAGACTCAAGCCGGGCTATGAAGCACCTGTCTGCACGGTTACTTCACTCGGACACAGTGCGAAGCTTCCTTCGAGAAACAGAACGGTGCTCGTAGGACTGGTAAGAGAAATAGGCAATCCTATGGCGACAAGATTCGAGCTGCGTTCACCGAACCCGAAGAGCAACACATATCTTATTCTGGCGGCTTCATATATGGCTATGCTCGATGGTGTGAAAGAAGCACTTGAGAACAAGAAGACACCGGCAGACCTTGAAAAATCAATTTCGAAGGGATATGGTGAAGAAGACTTTTATCTGGATACAGACAGAATATACAGAAGTGAAAAGAATGTATTCGACGAGTATACAGAGGAAGAACGCAGCAAATATTTCGGCAGTGCACCGAGAACCGTATGGGAAAACATTCAGGCCTTTGAGGATTATCCGGAAAAGCTGGCTATATTCAGAAGAGATGACGTGATGAGCGAAATTGCTCTGGAATCCTATGTTGAAGCAACGACTGCGCAGTGGGCAACGGAGCTTCACGACAGAATCATTCCGGATACGATGGATTTTGTCAGAGAATGCTGCAAAGCGCACGATGAAAACGACTGTGTCGATTACGACAGATATTACTGGGAAAAGATACAGCGCCTCAGAAATCAGCTGGGAAGAGACACGCTTGACGAATTCTGCCTGCTGACAAGAATAAAGCGTGCACTTGACAGAGGCGAATACGATCAGGCATCAGCTATGCAGATAGAAATGCAGCGCAAGGTTGAAGAGCTGACGAACCTGTACATCACATATAAAAAGAACTTATTTTAATTTATGTAAAGGAGAACAAAATGCTGGACATCAAGAGAATAAGAGATGACTTTGAAAATGTTAAAAAAGCTGTTGAGTCGAGAGGACAGGGAGATTTCGGGATAGATAACGTACTGGTGCTTGATAAGAAAAGAAGAGAGCTGCTTGCAGAGGTTGAACAGATGAAAAACAAGCAGAGTGTATCATCAAAGCAGATTCCTGTCATGAAAAAAGAAGGAAAAGACACGACAGAGCTTATGGCTGAGATGAAAAAGCTCTCTGATGAAATCAAGGTTCTCGATGCTGAGGTGAGCCAGGTAGAGACAGATCTGCGCGATGCACTGCTCAACATTCCTAACACACCTTACAAGGATGTTCAGGAAGGTGCTGACGACAGTGACAATGTAGAACTGAGAAAATGGGGCGAACCGAGGAAATTCGATTTTGAAGAAAAAGCGCACTGGGATATCGGTACAGATCTCGATATTCTGGATTTTGAAAGAGCTGCAAAGATCGCAGGTACGAGATTCACGGTTTACAAGGGCATGGGAGCAAGACTGGAAAGATCGGTTATCAACTTCATGCTCAATCTCCATACGGAGGAACACGGATTCACAGAAATACTGCCTCCGTTCATGGTAAACAGAGACTCAATGACAGGAACAGGACAGCTGCCGAAATTCGAGGACGATATGTTCCATGTACCGGCAAAGGATTTCTTCCTTATTCCGACAGCAGAGGTTCCGGTAACAAATCTGAGAGACAACGAGATAATCGACGAATCTGAACTGCCGATTTACTACACTGCATACACTCCATGCTTCAGAAAAGAGGCAGGCTCGGCAGGAAGAGACACGAGAGGTCTTATCAGACAGCATCAGTTCAACAAGGTTGAGCTCGTGAAGTTCGTAAAGCCGGAGACATCATATGATGAACTCGAATCCCTTACAAATGCAGCAGAAGAAGTACTTCAGAAGCTTGATATTCCATACAGAGTGGTAAGACTTTCGACAGGCGACCTCGGATTCTCATCAGCCATGACATATGATATCGAGGTATGGATGCCGAGCTACGGCAGATATGTCGAGATTTCATCGTGCAGCAACTTCGAAAACTTCCAGGCACGCAGAGGAAATATCAGATTCAGACCGGCAGAAAAAGGCAAGCCTGAATTCGTGCACACACTCAATGGTTCGGGACTTGCAGTAGGAAGAACTGTTGCGGCTATACTGGAGAACTACCAGCAGGCTGACGGCTCCGTGGTTATCCCGGAAGTGCTGAGACCTTACATGGGCATAGACAAAATCGAGAAGAAATAAAAAAGGCACATAAAGCCCCGGCAACCATAAACTGCGGGGCTTTGCATTATATAAAAACACAGAAAACGAAAGGAAAGATATCCAATGATAGCAGAAAAAATGAAGCCGCTCATGGCGAACAACTCAGCGATAAGAACGATGTTCGAGGAGGGTGACAAGCTGAGAGCAAAATACGGCGCAGAGAACGTATACGACTTCAGCCTCGGAAATCCGGACGCACCCGTGCCTGAAGAAATCAAGCAGGCAATAATCGATGTGCTCAACGAGGAAAAGCCGAACGTACTTCACGGATACATGAGCAATGCCGGCTTTGAAGACGTCAGAGCAGCGATAGCCGATTCACTGAACAGAAGATTCGGCACATCGTTCGGAAGCGGCAACATTCTGATGACAGTCGGAGCAGCAAGCGGACTCAACGTAGCACTCAAGACAATACTCAATCCGGGCGAGGAAGTAATTATTTTCGCACCGTATTTCCTGGAATACAACTGGTACGTGAACAATTACGACGGCGTTGTGGTACAGGCTCCGACAGACAAGAAAACATTTTATCCGGATCTGGAAAGCTTTGAAAAGCTGATCACGGACAAGACAAGAGTTGTCCTCATCAACAACCCGAACAATCCGACAGGCGTTATTTACAATGAAGACACGATAAAGAAAATCGCAGAAATACTGGACAGAAAACAGAAGGAGCTGGGAAGAACAATCTTCCTCATCGCTGACGAGCCTTATCGTGAGCTGGCATACGGCGGCGCAGAGGTGCCTTATGTGACAAAGTACTATGATAACACAATAGTTGCATACTCATACAGCAAGTCACTGTCGCTGCCGGGCGAGAGAATCGGATATCTTGTTATTCCTTCGGAGCTTGAAGAGAGTCAGCTCGTATTTGATACAGCATCAAATGCGAACAGAATCATCGGATGTGTAAATGCGCCGTCACTTCAGCAGAAAGTAATTGCAAGATGTGTGGACGTTCAGGTGGATCTTGAGTATTATGACAGAAACAGAACTGCACTTTACGAGGGGCTTAAAGAATGCGGATTTGACTGCGTTAAGCCGGAAGGTGCGTTTTACATGTTCCTGAAGTCACCGGTGGAGGACGAAAACGAGTTCTGCGCAGCTGCAAAGAAGTACAACATCCTGATGGTTCCGGGAACGTCGTTCGCATGCCCGGGCTACGTGAGACTGGCTTACTGTGTTTCATACGAAAATATCGTAAACTCGATGGCAGGATTCAAGAAGCTGGCTGAGGAATACGGACTCAGATAAACCGCACCGGCAGAACTGAACAACATACTGCAGGCGATTTTAAGTAACCTGCGCCGGCATGTGCAGGCCGGGAATGCGGAAAACGGTCCGAGGAGACCAGCGCATATGAAAAGCACTACGGGCTGAACAAATATTCTGAAAAAGAACAGAATTTGAAGTTTGTGTGAAAACGGCACCCCTTTTCTTTATAGAGGGGTGCTGCTGCTGTATAATATAGAGGTATTGTCAAGCAATGCATCGATTCGTTTACAAAGAACATTTGATGGAGAGGAAACTATGATTTCAAGTTTGAAGAATTACAAGAAATTGCTTATCGCGTTATTCGTGGTAATTCTGGCGATTGCATCAGTGGTTGTCCTGGATCTCACCAAGCCGTATGCGGTATATGCCAACGGTACGAAGGTTGAGAATCCATATGTCGTTAAAGCCGGCGATGAGGAGCTTTTCCTGGTTAAGGATAAGAAAACCGCGGAAAAGGTTATAGAGGATGTGTTCGATGAATACATACCGGAGGGAGCACAGGTGACCTCGATAACTGTTGACAAGAAAATTACGACAGAAAGCAAGGATTTGAGTCGTGATGAAGAGCCTCCTGTTGTGCTTACAGAAAAGCAGGCAGTAGAGTATGTGCTTGAAGAAAACAATTCAGACGATCCGCTGTTTTCGGCAACAATAGATGCGGAGATCGGTTCAGTCGAGGCAGTAACAGCACAGACTTCATATGAAGACAATTCAGATTTATATAAGGGTGAAACAAAGGTAAAGAGCGAGGGCTCTGACGGTGATCAGATTGTAACGAACAAGGTCACATGTGTGAACGGACAGGTGACGGCTACAGAGGTCGTGGACACAACCGTTATAAATGAATCAGTAAACAAAGTAGTTTATAAAGGCACGAAGGAAAAACCGAAGGACACTATCCGTGCGGATTACAGCGGCACGGTTATGGGAAGCGGCGATGGCGCGGCGGTTGCAAGCTTCGCACTTCAGTTTGTGGGAAATCCCTATGTGTACGGCGGAACGAGCCTGACGAACGGAGCTGACTGCTCGGGATTCGTACAGAGCGTCTATAAGAACTTCGGGATATCACTTCCGAGAACAGTGCCTTATCAGGCAAACTGCGGCAAGGGAGTGTCATACAGCGAGGCCAAGGCCGGAGACCTGATTGTATACTCGGGTCATATAGCAATATATATCGGCGGCGGCAAGGTTGTTCACGCATCCAGCTCGAAGACAGGAATAATCGTAACGAATGCGACTTATTCCGGACCGATAGTGACGGTGCGAAGAATCATTGAATAATTATCAGATGACTGCCCGATAATTACCCGATGTGCGTTCTGCAGTACGGGGCAATCCGGCGGCAGGCGGGTTATGATAAATAATGAGAACAGACAAGTTGTCTGTCGGTCATGCAGAGATCGGCAGACAGCTTTTTTGCTGTATATGCAGAAACTGAAGCTTTGGGGTGAGCGTCGGCACGACTCCTGCTGCAGGAATACGTATCAGTAAAAGGCATAATGTGCATAGTAAAAACATTGAAATGAGGTAAGAAAATGAACAGAGCGTTTTGCAGGATATACCAGGGCATAATGAAGATAAGCATGTATGCGCTGCCGTGGCATACTCCCGAGGTGATAGAAGACACGGCGGACGGTGACAGTCTTATTGAAGATGTAAAGCGCAGAGGCGCGGAAAGGCTGCTGGTTGTCATGGGGCCGAATATGATGAGGCGCGGATTACCGGAGCCGATGCTGCAGAAGCTGCGTGCGTCCGGAATCAGCTGTGAGGTGTTCGACCGTCTCACGGCCGATCCGACAGACGAGCAGGTCGAGGAGGGTGTTAAAGCTTACAGGGAAAGCGGAGCGCAGGGCATTATTCTTTTCGGGGGAGGCTCACCGATGGACTGCGGGAAAGCAATCGCTGCGCGTATCGCAAGACCGGAAAAAACTGTGAGTGAACTTCAGGGTATTCTTAAGGTTCGTTCCAGAAAGAAGGTTCCGGTGATGTGGGCAGTACCGACAACTTCGGGAACGGGCTCGGAGGCTACGATGGCAGCTGTGATTACAGATCATGAGACGCATAGGAAAAAGTCGATAAACGATACGGCGATAATCCCGCATGTATGTGTGCTGGATCCGGCTCTCACGGCGGGGCTGCCGCCTGCGGTGACTGCATTCACAGGGATGGATGCGCTCTGCCATGCGGTGGAGGCCTATACCAACAATACATACAATACCCGCCTGGAGAAAAAGATGGCAAAGGACGCAGTGAAGCTGATATATGAGAATCTGACGGGAGTATATGAAGACGGGAGCGATATAGAAAAGCGCAGGAATATGCAGCGTGCGGCGTTTTATGCGGGGCGCGCTTTTACGAGAGGGTGCGTGGGATACGTTCACGCCATAGGTCACGCCGTCGGCGGACTCTATGGTGTTCCTCACGGGAAAGCGATGGCGATACTGCTGCCGCATGTGCTGCGTGCGTTCGGAAGCAGTGCGGCTGAGAAGCTGGCGGAGCTGGCGGATTACTGCGGGCTGTCTGAGGAATACGGGGTGGCAGAGCCTGTGTGCATGGGCTCGACAGGGTGTCCGACGTGCCGGACGATGAAAGCAAAGACTGCATACAATGGCAAGGCATCGCTGTTTATTGAGTGGATTGAAAATCTGAAGCTCTGCATGGATATCCCGGAGAAGTTTGACTGCATCAGGGAAGAAGATATCGGAAAAATTGCGGAATGGGCCGATGCAGAGGCGAATCCGCTGTATCCGGTTCCCAGGATTTTTGACAGGCAGCAGCTGGAGGATATTGTCAGATCGGTAATGTAACCGGTAATGCAAAGCAGAGGAAGTGCATGCTGAAGCTGAATGCACGCTGCCGGACATCTGCGGTAAATCATCCGGCGCAGGTCAATCGGTATATGTCGCGCGGATGATTTTGTCGAATTCTGTCGAAAATTAAAAGCATGCAGAAAGCGAAAAAACGTTGTGGTAAAAAAAGGAAAATGCTAAAATAAAAGCATCAGAGTAAACGGCCGCGCCGGATTAAGTTAAATGAAAGAGAACGGATGCGCTGACTGAAACTCTGATTAACAGATAAGGGGCGTTCCGGCCGAGGATTAGTGAAGGGATAAAGGATGGATACAGGAATACTCATTATTATCGCAAAGGTCGCAGGCAGCCTGCTTCTGGGAGTGGCTGCGGGATTTGCGGCGATATATATATTCAATAAGATGCCGGCGAGGTGGCTGTGCGACTATGACGAAACTCCGAGCCGGGAACTGACCGACCCGCATATACAGCGCGTGAAGGGCTATCCGTGGAGATGGCTGTATGCAGCGGGATTCTCATGCCTGCTTGTAAGACTTTCGTTCTGCGATATCCGTCTTGCCGCAGCAGGACTGTTTGCGTGCTGGGCACTGCTGATTATAGGGCTGGCGGATCTGAAATATATGGTGATACCGGATCAGTTTGTGATAATGCTGGCGCTGAGCGCATTCGGCTTCATACCGTTTCACAACTCGTTCTGGCAGCCTCTGCTCGGGGCGGTTATCGGAGGAGGAGCAATGCTGGCGGCCGCGGGGCTCGGCAGTATGATTTTTCACAAAGAAGTCATGGGCTTCGGAGACGTGAAGCTCTTTGCATCGCTCGGACTGGTGCTCGGCATCAGAGGAACGATAATTGTGCTGGCAGGAGCGTCGCTGGTGAGCGGGGCGGCAGCCGCTGTCGGATTGATATCGGGCAGATACAAGAAGGATGAAGAGAAACCGCTGGGACCGTATATATGCGGCTGCGGCTGTGCATATATATTTATAGTCTGGCCGTTTTTTATGTAAAGGCGCCGCGGCTCGGAAATTACCGGGCAAAACATGAGCATAAAACGGACACAATCCGGAAGGAATGGTATGAGATGGATAAGAATATACTTCTGACAATAGAATATGACGGATCCGTGTTTCACGGCTGGCAGCGCCAGCCGGACAGGGAGACGATTCAGGGTCATCTGGAGACGGTGCTGTCCTCCCTGCTGCACACGGAAATTCTGCTTAACGGGACGAGCAGGACAGATGCCGGAGTGCATGCATATGGGCAGCGGGCATCGTTTACAGCCGATGTGAAGATCCCGGTCGAAAAGCTGGCGCTTGTAATCAACAATATACTCCGCAGCAGAGAAAAGGGATCCTTCGCGGCATCACCTGTAAGAATAGTGAAGGCCGAGGAAAAACCGGCGGATTTTCACGCCAGATTCGATTCAAAGGGTAAAAAATATATTTACAGGATACATAATGCTGAGAAATCAAGCGTATTTCTCAGGAATTATGTATATCATGTTCCGGAAAAGCTGGATACAGACGCCATGCGCCGTGCGGCTGAATATCTCAGGGGGACCCACGATTTCAAATCGTTTGAGGCATCGGGAAGCACTCCGAGGCAGACGACGGTAAGAACGATATATGATGCTGAAATTATAGTAAATGAGGAATCCGCGTGCAGCTTCAAATCTATGGAATCCGAAGACAGCTTCAAATCCTCGGGTGCTGAGCCCGGCGGAGACAGAACTTCACACAGGGCAGACAGAAATATTGAGATACACGTGAGCGGTGACGGCTTTCTTTACAATATGGTGAGGATAATAACCGGAACACTTGTGGATATCGGTGCGGGCAAGCTCGCGCCTGAAGAAATGAAGAGAATAATCGAGGCGAGGGACAGAACAAAAGCGGGTCATACAGCCCCGCCGTACGGGCTGTATCTCGCTGAGGTTTATTATTGATTTTCTGTTAATACTGTAAATTTTGTGAGCACAGTCAGTATTCCGCCGGATAATATATCTGGATTGTGCATGCAGCCGGCGCAGATTAATTGTCCTTCTTGCAGAGACCTTCAAGGAGCATAGGCAGGATGGTCTGGGCGTGCTGGCATATGGAGTAATTGCCGCTGGATATGCACCAGTCATACATGAGACCGCGCTCAAGCATGGCATATGCTCTGGTTATATCGTTAATAGTCAATTCGTCTTTGAAAATCCCCTGGCTTTTGCCCTCGGAGGTTATCTGCCTCAGCAGCTTGTAGTACGTTCTGTTGGTGTTGAGCAGATGTTTTTGACCGCTGGTGGTCAGCTGCGTAGCGAAAAGCCGGCCGAGAAGCTCTACCGAAACAGTGTTGTCAATCATAAGGAAAAGCTCGCGGTTAAGATATATGAGCTTTTCTATAGGAGAAAGCTTTGTTTCCATAGCGTCCATTGTCTTGGAAAGCTCCTCGTATTTGTCGTCAAAAAGTACGGACAGCGAAGAAAGCAGTTCGTCTTTTCCTTTAAAGTAATGATAAAACGAACCCCTTGATGTTCCTGATTCTTCTACGATTTCCTCGACGGTTGTTTCGTCATAGCCCTGCTCATAAAAAAGCTTCCATGCTGCCGAGACTATTCTGGCTCTGGTATTTCTCGAATTTTTTTTCATATATTCTGACCGGGTATAATACGGCAGTCTGTTGAATGCTGCACCGGCTGAATGCAGCAAAGGATGAATCAGCCGCAGTATACGTTTTCCTTTCTGCTGTTTTCTGTATGTAAAGGTAAAAATATCTGTAAAATTTATTTTTGATATTCTTAATTGTGTATAAATCATTCTATATTAAAAACATTGAAAATACAATATTTATATGAATAATGAAGGAAAAATGTTCAAATTAAAATCCGAACTTGGTTCTGCATTTCGTTCTGGTTAAAAGTATGCTATTATACATAGGCTGGAAAAAAACAGCGTATCCGCAGCCCGGCACCGGACAGTGTCCGAAATCCAGAATGCATGCCGGCGTACGGGTAAAGCTGTTGAAAGAAATACAAAACACACACTAAAGGAGAAACACAATAATGAACGGTGAAATTTTAGCTTTTGTCTTATATTTTACGACGCTTGTGGTTATGGGTGTAGTTTTCTTCTTCAAGGAAAGAAGAGATTCCACTCAGTCAAACTACTTCCTGGGCAGCAGAAAGATGGGTCCGTGGGTAACGGCAATGTCGGCGCAGGCCTCTGATATGTCTGCATGGCTGCTGATGGGTCTTCCGGGCAGTATTCTGGCATTCGGATTCGGTCAGATGTGGATAGGCATCGGGCTGGCGCTCGGCACATCAGCGAACTGGATATTTGTAGCGAAGAGACTCAGAAAGTTCTCGCATACTGCCGGAAATGCCATAACAATACCGCAGTATCTTGGGAACAGATTCCTGACGAAGAGCCATACGCTTCAGGTTATAAGTGCAGTTATCTTTTTCGTATGCTTTACAATATATGTGGCATCCGCATATGTTGCAGGAACATCGGTGTTCACAACTATATTCCCGGGACTCAGCGAGCGTGCAGCTATGCTGATATTCGCAGCAGCAATGCTTATAATTACATTCTTCGGCGGATTCAAGGCAGTATGCTGGACGGACTTTTTCCAGGGACTTCTGATGTTTTTCGCACTGCTGGCAGTTCCGGTGATAATCGTTCTCACGCAGGAGCTCGACACATCAAATCTGGATATCATATATTCATATACAGACGCAGCGAGCGGTCGGGTGATAGAGTGCTCGTTCGGTGAAGGTCTGTTCGATGCATCATGGCAGGATGTTATTTCCGGTCTGGCATGGGGACTCGGCTACTTCGGCATGCCGCATGTACTCGTCAGATTCATGTCCATAGAAAAGCCGTCAATGGTAAAGAAAAGTGCAACTATGGCAATCATCTGGGTTGTTGTTACTCTCGGATGTGCATGTCTTATCGCATATTTCGGCAGAATGCTTATAGGAGAAGAGCTGCTGACTGTCGGAGCTCAGAAAATGATATTCATAGAGCTGGCCAGAAAACTCTTCCCGAGCTTCCTTGCGGGAGTTCTGATGTCGGCAATCATTGCAGCATCTATGTCAACTGCCGATTCACAGCTGCTGGTTGCGTCGAGCTCATTTACATCAGACATCTACAAGCCGATTATCAGAAAGAATGCTGATGAGAAGGAGGTTCTCTGGGTAGGCAGAATAATCGTAGTTCTGGTAGCAATTATCGCGTACTTCATCGCATCGAGCAAGGGCTCGGGTGCACAGGCAATCATGAACATGGTAGAAAACGCATGGGCGGGCTTCGGTTCGTCGTTCGGACCTGTTATTCTCCTGTCACTGTTCTGGAGAAGATTTACATACAAGGGTGCAATTGCCGGTGTAATCGGCGGTTTTGCGATGGATATATTCTGGATGTTCTGCCTGTCGGATTCAACCGGTATATATGAGCTGTTCCCGGGATTCATCACAGGATTCGTTTGTGCGGTAGTGGTGGCTCTGATTGACAAAGAGCCTGCACAGGAAATCACAGACCTGTTCGACAGAGCACTGGTGGACGAGGAGTAATATCCGCAGCCGAAAAATAAATCAAGAATAAAATGAAGCGGGGCGCCGCATCAGACCAGATTAATGCTGCCTGATGCAGGCTCCTCGTTTTTTCATGCAGAAGCGCAGCTGCAGGCGAATCGGATGTATTATTTTAACATTGAAAAGAATTGACGATTTATGGCGTTTCATTTACAATTGATATTGAAATCAGCGTTATCAAGGAGAAAGAAATGGACAACAGACCAAGCTGGGATGAATATTTTATGGAAATGGCAGTGCTTACCGCTAAGCGCTCGACGTGTCTCAGACGCCATGTGGGAGCTGTTATAGTCAAGGACAGACATATTGTTGCAACGGGTTACAACGGTGCGCCGAGAGGTCTGGAGCACTGCGGAGACCGAGAGGGCGGATGCCTGAGGCAGCAGCTGGGAATACCATCGGGTGAAAAGCATGAGCTGTGCAGAGCTCTGCATGCTGAACAGAATGCGATAATCCAGGCGGCAACCCTCGGACAGAGCATAGAAGGTGCGACGATTTACATAACACATCAGCCGTGCGTGATATGTGCCAAGATGATAATAAATTCAGGAATAAGTAAGATAATAGTGAGAGAAGGTTATCCGGATCAGCTGTCAATCGACATACTGAACGAGGCCGGACTCAAGATAATAATGTTAGGAGAAATCAGGTGACAGCTACCAGTTTTGAATTATGGGGACCGCTTGTGATTGCCTTTGTCGTGGCTGCGGCAGTGACGCCCGCGGCGATAAAGATTGCGCCGAAAATAGGTGCGATGGATATACCCAAGGACGACAGGCGCGTTCACAAAAAACCCATGCCGCGATTCGGCGGGATAGCGATTTATCTGGGGATGATGATATCTCTGGCGATTTTTGCGGTCAATGACAAGGGTATATTAAGTGTTATGGTCGGCTGCACTCTTATATACATCCTCGGGCTTATAGATGACCTCAAAGAACTCAAGCCGCTTCAGAAGCTGGCGGGGCAGATTGTATGCGCCGTGGTTGTGTATATAATGGGGGTCAGGATTGAGTTTATCACGAATTATTTCGGACCCGGCAACATGGCATTCGGTGATGTTGCCTGTTTTGTGATTACTGTGCTCTGGCTCATAGCGATAACGAACGCGGTGAATCTGATAGACGGACTCGATGGTCTTGCGGCCGGCATTGCTGCGATATCTGCGCTTTGCATAGGATACGTCGCATATATTCACGGACAGTATGTGCCTACGCTGGCGATGATGGCTGTGGCAGGCGCAGCGCTCGGATTCCTGCCGTACAATTTCAATCCTGCGAAAATATTCATGGGCGACAGCGGTTCGCAGCTGCTGGGATTTTCGATTGCGGCGATTTCAATACTGGGAACTGTTAAAAGTGCGACGATTGTAGTTGTGATAATCCCTGCACTGGTGCTGGGACTGCCGATATTCGATACCGTTATGGCGATACTGAGGCGCCTTGCAAAGCATCAGTCAATCGGCACGGCGGACAAGGAGCATCTGCATCACAGGATAATGAAGGCCGGATTCGGACAGAGACGTGCGGTTATGATACTTTACTGCATCAGCGGCATTATGGGAATTGTAGCTGTGCTTTACAGCAGAGGTCTCAAGGTGGAGTACCTCGGACTGACCGCAGTGGCAATCATGCTGATTTACGTGCTGCTTTCGGATACGGGAAACAGGAATGTAAGCATCAAGGCCGATAAGATTAAAGGCGAGAAACGGGAAAAGCGCTCCGGCGGCAGCGATGAGAAAGGCAGGAAGTAAATGCACAGAGCGGGAAAAGAAGCTGAAACATTAAATAATATAAAAAGGCGCGATCTGCTTTCGATGATGGGGAAGGTCGCTCTGCCGATAGCACTGCAGAGTCTGATTGGCTCCAGCCTGAGCTTCATAGACAACCTTATGGTGGGGAGTCTCGGGGAGCTTGAGCTGAATGCGGTCGGTGTGTCAGTGCAGATATTTTTCATATACTGGATGATGCTTTATGGATTCACAGGGGGAATGGGTACTTTCATATCGCAGTTTTATGGTGTGAAGGATTTTAAGAATATAAGGAAAACGACAGGCTTTGCCCTGTCTGTGTCGGCAGGTGTCAGCCTGCTCTTTTTTGTTGCAGGATTCTTTTTCCCTGAATATATACTGAAGATTTTCACGAAATATCCGGAGGTTATCGCGGAAGGAGTGGGATATGTCAGAATCTGCTCGTTCACATTTCTCTTTCTGTCGGTGACGCAGCCGTTCACAGTGGCGCTGAGAGCGACGCAGCAGTCAGCTCTGCCGCTGATTGCAAGCGTCACGGCGTTTGCGGGAAACACTTTCCTGAACTGGGTTTTCATTTTCGGGCATCTCGGGGCGCCGATGCTGGGCGTTTCCGGTGCTGCACTGGCTACTGCCATAGCGCGTCTTATTGAAATGTCGATTATACTTTTTGAAGTGTTTGCAATGAAAAACAAGATTTCAGGGTCGCTGAAAGAGTTTTTCGGATACAGTAAAGATCTGGCGGCGCGTATTATCCGCAATGCGCTGCCGACGACAGCGAACGAAACGCTGTGGGGGCTGGGAACCTCAATGTATGTTGCGGCATTTGCGCGGATAGGAATATCCGAGGGAGCTGCAATACAGGCCTGCAATACGATAAACAATATGTTTACGCTTGCTGCGTTCAGCATCGGAGACGCGGTGCTTATTCTGGTGGGACAGAAGCTCGGAGAAGGTAAAACCGAGCTCGCATATAATATGTCGAAGAGAATGGTCAGGATGGGAGTTGTGGTCGGCGTGATTTTCGGAGCGGCCGTTATAGCGGCGGGAAAGCCGCTGCTCGGCTTGTTCAGCTTTACGGATAAAGGCGCGGAGTACGCATTCAGAATACTTATTGTATATGGAGTTACTACATGGCTGTCGGTTTACAATGGTATACATGTAACGGGCACGCTGCGGTGCGGAGGAGACACGAAGTTCGCAATGCTGACGGAAACGGGCACAGTGTGGCTGATCGGGGTGCCGCTGGCATTTATCACGTCGCTGTATCTTCATTTTCCGATATATCTGGCTGTTCTTGCTGTGAAGGCGGAGGAAGCGGTAAAATCGATATTTCTTACCAGAAGATATTTGAGCCGAAGATGGCTGAAGAACGTAATTAAGGGAATCGACCGCTGAAGAACGTGATAAAAGGAATCGATTGCTGAACTCAGGCAATCCGACTTATTCTTAAAGAGAAAAAATCATAAAATCCGCCAACTTTTAAATTGCAGAAATTCAGCAATAAAATACAAAAATAAGATGCGGGCGTGTCTGTATTAGTACAAGACAATAGCAAAAAAGTACCGGAAAAAGGAAGAAAATTACAAACGAAAGAGAAAACATGTTTCGGACAAAACGGCGGAAATGTTGAAAATACTGCAATAGTTAAAAAATTAATTATTAAAAAAACCATTTCACATTTGCCGCAAATTGGTGTATAATGATTATTCGTAAGAGAGGAGATGAGGCTGATTTGACTTATGTTATCGGCTCGGCCGCAGGGCTGCTGCTGGGCGGACTCGTCGGATATCTCAAGAACCGGCTGCTGTGGGAAAAATACCTGACGCAGACTCAGTCGTCAGGAGCGGACCCCGGTGAGGTCAGAGGTGTTTATACGAGATCTATGATCAGCTATGCTGTCAATATAGCCACGCTGGCGCTGGTTTTCTTCGTAAGAAATATAGTGCCGTTCAGCGATACGGCTTTTTTAATAGGGACAGCGGCAGCGCTTGTGGCGATGAACAAAGTGCTGGCTTTTAGACAGAAAAAAGCCGTATAAACTGGAAGGGGGCGTGACTAAATGATAGAAGCACTTAATTCATTGGGCATTTCCAACGGCATGATTACAAGTACAGTCATAACTGTGATACTGTGCGTGATTGCCATTGCGGCAGGACGCAGACTTCAGACTGTGCCGTCGGGATTTCAGAATTTTGCCGAATGGGCTGTGGAGAGCCTTTACAATTTCTTTTCAGATATTATGGGCCGCGATGCCATCAAGAAATATTTTCCGCTTGTGGCTACACTGTTCATATATATACTGATATGCAACTACTCGGGACTGCTGCCGGGAGCCGGCGAAATAAAGGGCTTTGCGGCGCCGACAAGCTCGATAAACTGCACGATGGCAATGGCCGTTATAGTGTTTGTCATGATGTTTGTTGCGGGCATCAGAGAGCACCACGGACTGGGATATTTCAAGCATTATTTCAAGCCGTTCGCATTTCTGTTTCCGCTGATGATACTGGAGGATCTTGTGAAGCCTGTGTCGCTCACATTGAGGCTTTACGGCAATATATTCGGAGAGCACACTGTTACGAAGTCGTTTTTCGATATGGTTCCGATAGGACTGCCGGTTGTAATGCAGCTTTTAAGCGTGCTGATGGGTCTGATACAGGCACTGGTATTCGCGCTTCTTGCAGCTATATACATAAAAGAGGCATTTCCGGAGGAGGAACATCTGGCATAAAAACGGTGTTCACTGCGGATATGATTCGAGGGCAGAAACACACCTGAAATTTTATCTGTGTGCGGGTACAACCGGACACGCGGGTATTTGCAGCAAAAGCAATGCCGGACAAAAGACAATCCGGCATCAAAATTAACAACAGATAACAAAACAAACTTAATTAGTGAAAGGAGAATAATCATGGGAGGATTAATCGCATTAGGAGCAGGATTAGCTATAGGTCTGGCAGCTATAGGCCCTGGAATCGGTCAGGGTATCGCAGCCGGTAAGGCACTGGAGGGAATGGCACGTCAGCCGGAAGCGGCAGGCATGCTTCGTACGAATATGATACTTTCATTCGCATTCATGGAATCGCTGAGCATCTACGGTCTGCTGATCGCATTCATGCTGTTCTCAAAGATTTAGGGATACACATGACCCGCGGCAGACGCTGCAGTCATGCGGGCACATAAAAATGCAGTGAAAGGAAGACACAGACATGGTTGAAGCATTGGGAATAAGTCTTAAAGAATTTATATTTTATCTGATCAACTTCCTGATACTCATGGGAGTGCTGACCAGATTCTTATATAAGCCTTTCTTGAATATGCTGGCCGCAAGAAAACAGTCTATAGTGGATGCGCTCGACAATGCAGAGCTCACAAACAGAAGAGCCGACGAGAAAATGGAGCAGTACAGCAAACGAATCTCGAAGGTCGAAGAGGAGAGCAGAGAGATAATAAGAGCCGCGAAAGTCAAGGCGGATGCTCAGGCACGTGATATTATAGACGATGCTCATAAAGAGGCGAGCGATATCATCGCAAAGGCAGAACAGACCATAGAAAAAGAAAAAGAAAAAGCAATGGAAGATATGAAGCAGGAAATCGCTGTCCTTGCTGTCATGGCAGCTGAGAAAATCGTAGAACGCGAGATTCAGCGCGCAGGACAGGAAGCGATAGTTGAGGAAGTAATCAGACAGGCAAGGAGTACAGGATGGAAGAACTGACCATTGATCTTACTTACGGCACTGCTTTGTTTGAAGCTGCCAGGGAAACCGGCAAGACAGAACTCATAAACGAGGAAGCCGGTCAGCTGCTTGAAATATTCAGGGAAGAACCGGATCTGCAGAAATTTGTATGCACACCGGGGATTTCCGCTGAGGAAAAGAAAAAAGTTCTTGAAAATGTCTTCAGAGGGAAAATCTGCGATGAACTGCTGAATTTTCTCTTTGTTCTTGCGGACAAAGGCAGGATGATGCATTTTGAGAAAATGATAAAGAGCTACAGAAAACTTATGGACAAGGAAGAAGGCGTTTCATACGGCAAGGTTTATTCTGTAATTCCGCTGACGGATGAGCAGATCAGCGGACTCGAGAAGGATGCATCGAAGCTTTTCAGAATGAATGTAAAACTGGCAAACGAAATAGATCCCAGTCTGATAGGAGGCGTGAAGCTGCTGGTCGAAGGCAAGCTCATCGACGCGTCCATCAGGAAGCGATTTGACGATTTAAGCAGTCAGATCAACTTGAGTTAGGGAGGAAAAGAAATGAATTTGAGACCGGAAGAAATCAGTGCGGTAATAAAAGAACAGATAAAGAATTATAAAAACAAACTTGAGGTCTCCGATTTCGGCACGGTAATACAGGTTGGCGACGGCATCGCACGTGTGTACGGTCTGGAAAACTGCATGGCAGGCGAACTGCTGGAGTTTACAGGACAGACATACGGCATGGCGCTCAATCTTGAGGAAGATAATGTGGGAGCTGTAATACTCGGCTCGGACAGA
Organism: Bacteroidaceae bacterium; assembly: GCA_963614095.1. Taxonomy (GTDB): domain Bacteria; phylum Bacillota; class Clostridia; order Peptostreptococcales; family Anaerovoracaceae; genus Lentihominibacter. The sequence continues at coordinate 781 of CAVECM010000003.1, read as the reverse complement.
GGAATTCGTGAGGGTGACGTTGTAAAGCCTATGGGCAGAGTAGTAGAGGTGCCGGTCGGCGAGAATATGCTCGGACGTGTTGTAAATGCTCTCGGACAGCCGATAGACGGCAAGGGCAGCATCGTTACGAACGAGATGCGCCCTATAGAGTGTGCGGCGCCGGGCGTTTTACAGAGAAAATCAGTAAATCAGCCGCTGCAGACAGGTATCAAGGCGATTGACTCGATGATACCGATCGGCAGAGGACAGCGTGAGCTGATAATCGGAGACAGACAGACAGGAAAAACAGCAATAGCAATAGATACGATTCTCAATCAGAAAAACGAGGACGTTATCTGTATATATGTAGCCATCGGACAGAAGGCGTCCACGGTGGCACAGCTCGTGCAGAATCTCGAGAACAAGGGTGCGATGGATTATACAATTGTAGTATCGGCGACTGCATCGGATGTATCGCCGCTGCAGTATATCGCACCATATGCGGGATGCGCGATAGCAGAGTACTTTATGTACAAGGGAAGAGATGTGCTGATAGTTTACGACGATCTTTCGAAGCACGCCGTTGCATACAGAGCAATGTCGCTGCTGCTGAGAAGACCGCCGGGCAGAGAAGCATATCCGGGAGATGTATTCTATCTCCATTCAAGACTGCTGGAAAGATCTGCGAAGCTTTCCGATGAGCTCGGCGGCGGATCGATTACGGCACTGCCTATCATAGAAACTCAGGCGGGAGACGTATCGGCTTACATCCCGACCAATGTAATATCCATTACAGACGGGC
>CAVECM010000002.1:0-75026 GCA_963614095.1 Bacteroidaceae bacterium | reverse complement strand
TGCCCAGATAGCTCAGTTGGTAGAGCAGGGGACTGAAAATCCCCGTGTCCTTGGTTCGATTCCGAGTCTGGGCACCACTTATTAATAAAGATAATCTCTTGCTGACTATGTCCGAGGGATTATTTTTTTACCTGATCGCAAAGCGAGGAGGAAAACAAAATGGCACAGTTATATTACAGATACAGCACAATGAATGCCGGAAAATCAATTGAAGTAATAAAAGTGGCTTACAATTATGAAGAACGCGGGAAAAAGGTTCTTGTGCTTGTGCCGGGTATTGATGATCGGTACGGAAAAGGGAAAATAACTTCGAGAGTCGGACTGAGCCGTGAAGCTACTATAGTTAATGAAGATACGAATATTCTTGAGATTTTTATGCGTGAAAATGACAGGGAGCCTATCGACTGCGTAGTGGTGGATGAATGCCAGTTCCTTAAGCAGCACCATGTGGAAGAGCTGGTAGAAATCGTTGACAGTTTTAATATTCCCGTTCTGGCATATGGTCTGAAAAATGATTTTAAAAACGAGCTCTTTGAGGGTTCGTATTATATGCTGGTATATGCTGATAAAATAGAAGAAATCAAAACAATCTGCTGGTGCGGGAGAAAAGCTACGATGGTCGCAAGGGTGCTTGACGGCAAGTTTGTAAAAAGCGGACAGCAGATTATGGTAGGCGGAAATGATATGTATGTTTCGCTATGCAGAAAACATTATAATGAGGGGCGTATTGAACCGAAAGAATAAAAAGGACCGGCTGTGTCATGAATTAACAATTCATTGACTCAGCCGTTTTTTTAGATATAAAATGCAGTGCATAACAGATACTTTTGTGAAAAAATGATTCTCTTAATGTGATATGCCGGAACTGATTTATGAAACAGCGGCTCTTTCGGCGGCAGATTATCTTCCCTGCCATTTTTTTCCCTGCCATGTATTGCGTTCACGCATAGCGTGATGGATACCGTTAAGTATTGTGCGTTTTCTGTAGCTCCATTCCGGCGCTATAAGGGTGGAACGGGGGGCATCGCCTGAAATCCTGTGGACAGTTACATCAGGCGGTATAATTTCCAGTGCGGCAATAACGAGGTCGATATATTCCTCGATACTGTCGAAAGATACGTATTCAGGATACAGCAGTTCCATCGGAGAGCCCTTTACCAGATTCAGCATATGAAGTTTGATTCCGAATATATTGCTGCTGCAGACATGGCGTACAGAATCCAGCATCATTTCCCGTGTCTCTCCGGGAAGCCCCAGAATCAGATGAGTCACTGCCGGAATTCTGCGGCGATGAAGCCTTTCCACTGCATTGTCATAATCTTTGACTGTGTAGCAGAGATTCATTTGCTCAGCTGTTGATTTATGTATAGTCTGCAGACCGAGTTCCAGCCACATGAATGTGTTTCTGTTGAGCTCATCAAGAAGATCAATCACTTCTTCAGACAGGCAGTCGGGCCGGGTGGCTATTGCGATACCCTTCACAGCGGGATGATTCAGCGCGGCATAGAATTTTCTGCGCAGCTCATCGACAGGAGCATATGTGTTCGTATGACTTTGAAAATATGCTATATAACCGGCGTTTGGCCATTTTGCAGACATCAGCTCTATCTGAGTATTCAGATCGGCGGTTATATTTCCGGTGCCTGCTGCGGTATCTCCCGACCCGCTGGATGAGCAGAAGAGGCATCCTCCGGTTCCTTTTGTTCCGTCTCTGTTCGGGCATGTAAAACCGCCGTCAATGGAAAGTTTGACCATTTTTGTGCCGAATTTTTTCTTAAGATATGTATTTACAGTATTGATTCTAAGTTCCTGTCCGTCAGACCTGTCGAAAATAAGCGGCCGGGTTCTGCCGGAAATGTCAGAGTCCAATGGTCTGCTGCTGTTGCTCATAGCACTGTGCTCCTTTAAATTTTCGTTATAAGTACATTTTAAATAGTTTGATTATATGATATAATAAAGCATTATGATTGAAAATAACAAGTGTTTGATTGAAAATGAAAAAAAATATATTCCGGGAAACAGTTTTGATGAAATTACTGAGAAGCCGAAACTGCTTCTGCACAGCTGCTGCGGCCCATGCAGCACTGCGGTTATAGAACGTCTTACAGATGAATTTGATGTGACGGTGTTCTTTTATAATCCATGTATAACAGAGGAAAAAGAATATCAGCTCAGGCGCAGCGCGCAGCTTCAGTTTCTGGAGATATTCAATGAAGAAAACGCAGGAAAGACAAGGGTACGCTATATGGAGCCGGATTACAGACCGACGGAGTTTATAAATGCAGTCAGGGGACTGGAAAATGAACCCGAGGGAGGCGCCAGATGCAGTGTATGCTTCAGACAGCGCCTTGAAAGGACTGCGGAAACAGCGAGTCTGTCAGGCTTTGATTTTTTCGGAACTACTTTGACAGTAAGTCCGCATAAAAACTGCAAGCTTATTTCTCAGATAGGAAATGAGCTTGCTCTGCGATATGGTCTTTCGTTTCTGGACAGAGACTTTAAAAAGAAAGACGGTTTCAAGCGTTCCGTGGAGCTGTCAAAAAAATACGGATTGTACCGGCAGAATTACTGCGGTTGTAAATATTCAAACAGAAGAGGAGATGAATGACAATGAGTGAACTTATAATTCCGAAGAACTATACGCCGTTTATTGACTATATGGAAAGTCAGAGGGCTATAAAAAAGATAAAAGACTTCTTTCAGCAGGAGCTGGCTTACGGACTGAGACTTCGCAGAGTTTCAGCTCCGCTTTTCGTAGTGCCGGAGTCAGGGCTGAATGATAACCTGAACGGAGTTGAACGCACAGTGGGCTTTACGATAAAAGATATGGACGAGAAGAAGGTCGAAATTGTGCAGTCACTGGCCAAGTGGAAGAGAATGGCACTGGGAAGATACAAATTCAAGCCGGGAACCGGTCTGTATACAGATATGAATGCAATCAGACGTGACGAGGAGCTGGATAATCTGCATTCTGTTTATGTGGATCAGTGGGACTGGGAAAAGGTTATAAATAAAGAAGACAGAACAGAAGAGTATCTGGAAGAGACTGTAGTGACTCTTTACAATGCGATTAAAAATCTCAATGACTATGTCAACAGACTTTACAATGAACTTAAGACAGACCTCCCGAATGAGATATACTTCATTACTTCACAGGAGCTGGAGGATATGTATCCGGATAAAACTCCTAAGGAACGCGAAGATATAATAGCCAGAGAAAAGCGTGCTGTTTTTATAAAGAAGATAGGGGGAGCACTGAAATCAGGTCAGAAGCATGACGGAAGAGCGCCGGATTATGATGACTGGGAGCTCAACGGTGATATCCTTCTGTGGAATGATGTACTGGAACGCGCTTTCGAAATTTCTTCAATGGGTATAAGAGTTGATGAAAAAGCTATGGACAGACAGCTGTCACTGGCAGGTGCTGATGACAGACGCGGTATGGAGTTTCATCAGATGATTCTGAACGGCGAACTCCCGTATACTATAGGCGGGGGTATAGGACAGAGCAGACTCTGCATGTATTTCCTGAGAAAAGCTCACATAGGTGAGGTTCAGGCGTCCATATGGCCGGATGAAATGATTGAAAAGTGCAGAGAAAATGATATTTTCCTCTTATAAGCAATGAAATATGCGGAAATAATAATTGACAACAGAAGTGACAGCACGGACCGGTTTTACACATACGCATGCGAGGACGATGATATTTCAGTCGGCAGCAAGGTGTATGTGCCCTTTGCAAGAAGCAGAAACCTCAGAGAAGGGTATGTCGCTGACGTTTCAGAAAATACAGCGGAGGAACTCAAGGCGAAGCTCAGGTTTATTGACAGTATAGATCCTGATGTATCGCTTACGCCGGAAATGATGCGCACGGCATTGTGGATGAAGCAGAGATATCTGTGCAGATATATAGATGCTGTAAAATGCTTCACTCCGGCAGGCTCAAAAGCCAAACGCGGGAAAAGAAAAGATCCGTTTGCAGACAGACAGGGCGTCGAGTCTGAAGTGAAGCAGCTCACGAGGCAGCAGAGTGATGCACTGGCACAGATTGAGGAAGCTGTTGAAAAAGAGCGGCATGAGAGATTTCTGATACACGGGGTCACGGGAAGCGGCAAGACGGAAATTTACATAAGAGCAGTGGAGAAAGTGCTGGCAGTACAGAAAAAGGCGATAATTCTTGTTCCGGAGATATCACTTACAACGCAGATAACAGACCGGTTTATGGGCAGATTCGGAAATGACAGAATCGCAGTGCTGCACAGCAGGCTGTCTTTGGGGGAAAGATACGACCAGTGGAAGAAAATAAGAGACGGCGCAGTTGACATAGTTATCGGAGCAAGATCGGCTGTATTTGCACCTATGGATAAAATCGGACTGATTGTAGTGGATGAGGAGCACGAGTCGACATACAAGTCAGACCATACGCCCAAATATGACACAGTAGAGGTGGCTGTAAAGCGTCTTCAGGACAGGGACAGCAGAGGCGTGCTTATACTGGGAAGCGCAACCCCGTCGGTATCGACATATAAACGCAGTGAAGAAGGTATTTACAAATTAATTAAACTCACTGAACGATATAATGGAGTCAGCATGCCTGATGTTACAGTGACGGATATGCGTGAGGAACTGAGAAACGGCAATACTTCAGTAATAAGCAGAGCACTTGGCAAGACTATGAAGCAGCAGCTTGAGGCGGGCAGACAGGTGATGCTTTTCCTGAACAGACGGGGATATTCCACGTTTATCTCATGCAGAGAATGCGGCTTTGTTGCAAAGTGCCCGACATGCGGACTTTCGCTGACATATCATAAAAAAGACGGAAGCGCGGTATGTCATTACTGCGGCTATAAAACCGGAGCAATAAACCGCTGCCCGGAATGCGGCAGCAAATACGTCCGGTACTTCGGCAGCGGAACCGAGAAAGTCGAGGAAGCGGTTGCAGAACAGTTTCCGGAATACAGAGCGGCGAGACTTGATCTCGACTCTGTCAGAAAAAAAGGTGAACTGGAACGCAGACTGAGAGATTTTCAGAAGGGAAAGACAGATATACTTATAGGAACGCAGCTGATTGCGAAGGGACTTGATTTTAAGAATGTGGGCCTTGTGGGGATAATATCGGCAGATGTGGGACTTAACATACCGGATTTCAGATCACCGGAAAGGTCTCTGCAGCTTATTATACAGGCTGCGGGACGTGCGGGCAGGGGCAGCGAAAAAGGCCGGGTGATAATACAGACCTACAGCCCGGAGCACTACGCAGTTAAATATGCTGCGGCGCAGGATTATGAGAATTTTTACCGGACGGAGATTATGATAAGAAAGAATATGGGATATCCGCCCTACAGTGATATGTTTCAGATTCTTTTCACATCGGATGACCGGGAGGATGCACTCAGGGGAGCAGAAAGCTGGCATGACAGGATAATGCGGGCTTTGCCTGAAGAAGAGAAGAGAAATCTTTTCAGACCGCAGGAAGCGTACGTGAGCAAACTGAAGGAAAAGTACAGGTACTCACTGCTTGTAAAGTGTCCGAGGGGAAAACGGAAAGAGTATTCAGGCATAATAAATTCTATTAAAGAAGAAGATAAAAAAGACAGGAAAAAAAATTACACAGCAGTTGCGGATATAAATCCATACAGCTTTGAATAGGAGGTTTTTGTTCAATGGCACTGAGAAACATAGTCGTAGAGGGGGATCCTATCCTCAGAAAAAAATGCAGAGAAATCGATGCGGTTGATGACAGGATAAGGACGATTCTCGATGATATGGTTGAAACGATGGAAGATGCGAATGGTGTAGGGCTTGCGGCTCCTCAGATCGGAATGATGCGAAGAATGTTTGTCGCAGAACCGGAGCCGGGTGAAATATATTATTTCGTAAATCCGGAAATCGTCAGCAGGGCAGGCAAGCAGGAAAGCGAAGAGGGATGTCTGTCCGTGCCGGGATATTACGGTCTGGTAGATCGCCCGGAGAAAGTAAGAATCAAAGGTCTGGACAGAAACGGCGAGCTCTGTGAATATGAATTCGAAGGATTTAAGGCAGTTGTTATGTGTCATGAATATGATCACCTGGATGGTATTTTATACATTGACAAGGCAAAGGAAATGTATCAGATGACAGATGAGGGGGAATGATTCGCAGATGATGAAGATAGTTTATATGGGAACACCGGATTTTGCGGTGCCTGCCCTGGAGGCGCTGCACAGAGAGGAATATGAGATTCCCTTCGTTGTAACACAGCCTGATGCGCTGAGAGACCGGGGGAAAAAAGTCAAGTTTCCGCCGGTTAAGGAAAAGGCTCTGGAGCTCGGGCTGAGAGTGGTGCAGCCGGAAAAAGTAAAGACTGATGAAGAATTTATCAGTATGCTCAGAGAAGAAAAACCGGATATTATCGTTGTGGCGGCGTACGGGCAGATTCTTCCGAAGGCAGTGCTCGATATACCGGAGAAGGGATGCATTAATATACACGGATCTCTGCTTCCGCGGTTCAGAGGCGCTGCTCCTGTGCAGAGAGCTATTATGGCGGGCGATGCGCAGACCGGCATAACGCTTATGTATATGGAGGAAGGCCTTGATACCGGAGATATGATTGTAAAGCGATCGACATCTGCAGAAGGGAAAACAGGTCAGGAACTTCATGACGAGCTTTCTCAGATGGGTGCGGAGCTCCTTATTGAAACTCTGCCGCATCTGGATGAAATAAAAGCAGAAAAACAGAATGACAGCGAATCGACATATGCACCTATGATATCAAAGAGGGAGGGGCATATAGACTTTTCGAAAGCGCCTGAAGAAATTGAACGCATGATCAGGGCGTTTGATCCGTGGCCCGGGTCATACGCATATTACGGAGATAAGGCTATGAAGCTCTGGAGGGCAGAAGTTCCCGGAACGGACGCATGTGAAGCGGACGGTACAGTGCTTAAAGCAGATTCAGACGGAATTGACGTTGCGGCAGGCGGGAAAGTGCTGAGAATAACTCAGATACAGATGCCGGGCAAAAAAAGAGTAGACGTCAGAGAATATTTAAAAGGCAATTCCATTGAAATTGGAACGGTTTTAGGATAGAATCGGATATGGAGGAATAACATATGTATTTCGGCATGTTTGACCCGACAGTTATTATACTCATACCTGCGATTGTTTTTTCGCTTTATGCCCAGGCAAAGGTAAAAAGTGCATACAGCAGGTATTCGGGAATTGCCTGCAGAAGGGGCATAACCGGATGGCAGGCGGCAAGAATGATACTGGACAGCAATGGTCTGAGGCACGTTCCCATAGAGATGGTATCGGGTACACTTACAGATCATTATGATCCGTCAAAAGATGTGATGCGGCTTTCCGCACAGGTATACAACGGGACATCCATAGCAGCTGTGAGTATTGCGGCCCATGAATCGGGTCATGCGATACAGGACGGGTCTGCCTATGGATTTTTGAGATTCAGGAATGCGATAGCGCCGGTTGTGAATTTTGCGTCTGCGGCATCGTGGCCTCTGCTTATCATAGGTCTGTTTATTATATGGGCAGGAAATCTGACAACGGGCAATCTTATTTTTGATATAGGTGTGATATTCTTTGCTGTAGTGGTATTGTTTCATACAGTGACGCTGCCTGTGGAATTCAATGCAAGCAGAAGAGCTGTAAAGCAGCTGCAGATTCTGAATATAATCGATGCGTCTGAAGTAAAGGGCGCAAGAAAGGTGCTGTCAGCGGCAGCTATGACATATGTTGCGGCTCTGGCGACAGCAGTTCTTAATCTTGTAAGGATATTAATGTTAAGGGGGCGCGATTGATGGACGTAAACAGAAAAACCGCATATCTTGCACTTGAAAGTGTTGAATCACGTAAAGCATATTCAAATCTGGCTTTGAATCATCATATATCGGTAAACAGACCGAATTCACAGGGCTTTGTAAGAGAACTGGTATATGGAGTGCTGGAAAACAAGCTGACGCTTGACTATTATATAGACCAGCTGCTCAGTGAAGGGATAGAAAGCCTGAAAACACCGGAGCTTACAATCATGAGGATGGGTATATATCAGATAAGCTATATGGATTCGGTGCCTGAATATGCAGCTGTAAACGAAAGCGTGCTTCTTGCAAAGTGGTATGCCAAGGGCAGGGCAGGACTTGTAAATGCTGTTCTCAGGGAATATCTGAACAAAAGGATACAGCTGAGACTGCCTGACAGAGCAGACGATGAAATACGATATCTTTCAATTAAATATTCCTATGCGCCGTGGATAATCCGGCTGTGGCTGGAGCATTACAGCGTGGAATTCGTGGAGGCACTGCTGGAGGCGGGAAATGTGACTCCGCCGATGACTGTAAGACTGAACTGGCTGAAAGTCATGAAAAAAGATCTTATTCAGAAGCTTGAAGACCAGAAATTCACCGTCGAGCAGGGAAAACTGTGCCAGAATGCACTGAATGTAAAGGGCAGAGGGCTTCTGGACACGGAGATGTATAAACTCGGAATGTTTACTCCTCAGGATGAAAGCTCCATGCTTGTTGCGGAAAAGCTGGATCCTAAGCACGGACATCTTGTGATGGATATGTGTGCAGCTCCCGGAGGGAAAACCACAGCGATAGCCGAGCGAATGAACAATACCGGAAAAATAATCGCCTCGGATATATACAGAAGAAAGCTTGATCTCATAGATAAAGAAGCAAAACGACTTGGAATAACGAATATAGAGACAAGATCATGGGATGCCACCAGAGTGGATTCTGCTATGCTGAATAAAGCAGACAGAGTACTTGTCGATGCACCTTGTTCCGGTCTGGGAGTCGTTCGAAGAAAGCCGGAAATCAAATACAAGAATAAATCGACAGAAATGGAACTCCTGCCCAAAAAACAGCTGGCAATACTTTCTGCTTCATCGAGTTATGTAAAACCGGGCGGCAGACTTGTTTACAGCACGTGTACGGTGAATCCGTATGAAAACGAAAGAGTGACAGAAACTTTCCTGAAAAGAAACCCGGCTTTTTCTCAGATTGAAAGAACACTGCTTCTGCCTAATACAGATGGTACGGACGGATTTTTCATATGCGTTATGGAGAAGAGTTCAAGGCTGCTGTAGTATCTGCAGAAGAACGGGAAAGGGCAACAGGTGATGATTCAGATAGGATTCAAGTGCAATAAAGGACTAGTTCGTGAAAAAAATGAAGATGCATGTTTTGTCATACCCAGCAGTGATGTGTATATAGTCGCTGACGGGGTGGGCGGAAACAATTCAGGCGAAGTGGCGAGCAGAACTGCAGTAACTGAGATAGCAGGGATTGTCACAAGCGGAGAACTTAAAGAATGCAGAGAACCGGAAGAAATTTTCGGTTTCTTTGCATCTGCAATAGAGCATGTAAATGAAAAAATATACAGAATGGGGCTCGAAAATGAAGAAAATCGCGGAATGGCGACGACAATTGTCACTGCGTATATTTACAAAAGCGCTGCATATATAGCAAATATCGGCGACAGCAGAGCCTATCTGTTCAGGGCAGGAACTCTGAACAGAATAACAAAGGATCATACCTATGTGAATGAACTGATAGACAAGGGTGTGATTACTGAAGAGGAAGCGGAAACACACAAACAGAAAAATGTTATTACAAGGGCACTTGGTGCGGAAAGATTTGCTGAACCGGATTTTTACCGGCTGGACGTGTCAAGAAACGATATACTCATGTTATGCTCAGATGGGCTTTACGGAGAGGTTGCTCCGGAAAGAATAACAGAAATACTTGCCGGCGAGGGCAGCATGAATGATATCTGCACGCAGCTTGTGGATGAAGCCATCCGATGCGGAGGACGAGATAACATCACAGTGGTTTGTTTAAAAATATAAGGATTTGTTTAGAGGAGGAAGTTATGAGCAATAAAGTTCTGGCAGGGAGATATGAACTGTTTGAGCGGATAGGCGAGGGCGGCATGTCGGTGGTCTACAAGGCAAAAGACAAACTGCTCAATCGTTTTGTGGCTATAAAAATATTAAAGCCGCAGTTTATCAATGACAGTAAATTCATTGACAGCTTCAGAAGAGAATCGCAGGCGGCAGCGAGCATGTCGCATCCGAATATAGTAAATATATATGATGTGGGACGAGAAGGAAACATTCATTACATAGTGATGGAGCTCATACAGGGAAGGACTCTGAGTGAATATATAAAAGAACAGGGACCTATGTCATACCCGAAAGTAATTGCACTTTCCAAGCAGATTGCAGCTGCGCTGGCGTTTGCACATAAAAATCATATCATACATCGTGATGTAAAGCCTCACAATGTAATGATAACACCTAACGGCACGGCAAAAATAACGGATTTCGGTATTGCAAAGGCAGTGAATGCGGCGACTATAGTAGACAATACCGAGGGGATAATCGGCTCAGTTCATTATTTTTCTCCGGAACAGGCCAGAGGCGGATACGTAGACGAAAAATCGGATATCTATTCTCTCGGAATAGTCATGTATGAAATGCTCACAGGCAGAGTACCGTTTGACGGTGATAATCCGGTAAACATTGCTCTTATGCATATAAACGGAGAAATGATACCTCCGTCAAAGCTTGTCGAGGGCGTGCCGCCGGCACTTGAGCATATTATACTGAAATGTACGGACAAATATCCGGTGAACAGATATGCTTCGGCAGACGAGCTCATAGAAGCACTCAACAACCTCGAATTTGTAGGAAGTGTTGTGGGGGATTCGGTACTCATGGGAGGAGCCACGGGTACAATGAACGCAGTGTCGGGCGGCCGCGGTCCGATAGCCGAGACTGATTACGATGACGGCGAAGATTACGATGATAACCGGGACGGAAAAAAGGCTAAGAAAAAGAAGCCTATGGACAAAAAGAAAAAAATGATAATACTCATTGCCTCGATAGCAGGCGTTCTGATTCTGGGTCTCATAATTGCATTTGCAGCCGGTTTGTTCGGCGGTGAAGAGATTGAAGCGCCGGACTTTAAGAATATGACTTTCGAAGAAGCGCAGGATGCGGCAGAGGCATATGACATCAAAGTCAAGAAAGGCGATGAAGTTGTAAGCGAGGATGTTGAAAAAGGCAAAATCGTTTCTCAGGATCCTAAGGCAGGGACAAAGATAAAGACAGGAAGTACGATTAAGGTCAATATCAGTAAAGGCCTGGGCGACGGAGATGTTCCGGATCTGGAGGGCAAGAAGCAGGACGAGCTTGCGTCTTATCTTGAAGCGGCAGGCTTTAAGCTGGGAACGGTTACAACCGAGGCCAGCGAAGAAGAAGCGGGCACAGTTCTCAGTCAGGATCCGCAGGCAGGCTCCAAGGCCGAAAAAGGAAGTACGATAAATGTCGTTGTCAGTGATGGTTCGAAGGCAAAAGCTGTCGTGCCTTATCTTGTCGGAAAGAGCCTCGATAACGCTCAGGCAGCGCTGCTCAATGCGGGCCTTACAATCGGCAGCATAAGCTATGACTACAGCACCACATATGCCGAGGGGGAAGTTATGTGGCAGCAGTATGATGCAAATGCTCAGTTAGATAAGGGAACCGCAGTAAAAATCAGAGTCAGCAAGGGAAGCAAGCCTACGGAACAGCCTACAGACAGACCGTCGGAAGAGAACGATAATGATTAATGAGACAAATCGTGCCGCTGCTTTGAACGGAACGATCGTGAAAGGTATCGCCGGGTTTTATTATGTAAAATCCGGCGTTGCAGTCTACAGATGCAAGGCACGCGGAATTTTCAAGCAGCGCGGCATAAAGCCGGCTGTGGGAGATAATGTGACAATAGAAATAATACCGGATAATGATGACAGCGTGATTGTTGATATTGCAGAAAGAAAAAACAGTTTTGTAAGGCCGTTTGTTGCAAACGTGGACTGCTTCGCAGTAGTCACGGCGGCGCTTCGGCCGGCTCCGATACTGCAGACTATTGACAGATTTCTTGTAATGGCGGAAAAAACACAGACTGATATAGTAATATGCATAAACAAGTGCGATCTGGCTGAAAATACAGGCAGCAGAAAAAATAAAAGCAGCCTGAAAGCCGCAGAAAATATACAGCTTCTGAATGAAATATACGGTTCACTTTATCCGGTGGTGTGTACCGACTGTGTCAGCGGAACCGGATTTGATAAACTGAAGGATATGATAAAAGGCCGGAAAACTGCACTTGCGGGACCGTCCGGAACGGGAAAGTCAACAATACTCAACAGGCTGATACCGCATGCAGGAGCCGAGACGGGAGAAATAAGCGAAAAGTCGCAGCGCGGCAGACATACGACAAGACATTCGGAGCTTTTTACAATAGACGACAGGAACGGAACTATGATATTCGACACTCCGGGATTCACATCATTTGATGTAATTGAAGCTGACGAACACGAACTTCAGCATTTTTTCCCTGAAATAGCAGAACATCTGGGTAAATGCAGGTACAGCGACTGCATGCATATCGCAGAACCGGGGTGTGCAGTGAGAAATGCACTCGAAAAAAATGAAATAAGCAGAAGCAGATATGAATCGTATGTGAATATGATAGATGAAATAAAAAAATCCGGACAGTATTGATGCCGGTAATACAATTTAAAAGCATTAATCTGCAGCAGTCTCTCATAACAGGAGAGTATCGGATCAGTCTGCAGCCTGAAGACAAAAGGGAGGAATTAAAATGATACAGCTTGCCCCGTCAATATTATCGGCGGATTTTTCAAAGCTTGGGGAAAATGTAAAAACTATAGAGGAAGCCGGAGCACATCTGATACATGTGGATGTAATGGACGGTCATTTTGTTCCGAATATCAGTTTCGGAGCAGCAGTTATGAAAAGTCTGCTCGGGAAAACCGGGATGCCTTTTGATGTGCATCTTATGATAGAAAACCCTGACAGCTATCTGGAGGATTTTGCAACGGAACAGACTGAATATATAACCGTGCATCAGGAAGCATGCACTCATCTGAACAGAACTGTGCAGCATATAAAGTCGCAGGGAATAAAAGCAGGAGTCGCACTGAATCCGGCAACCCCGCTTGAAACTCTGGAATACTGCATAGAAGATCTGGATATGGTGCTCGTAATGTCTGTAAATCCGGGCTTCGGCGGGCAGAAATTCATACCGTCGGCACTTCGCAAGGTGCGTGAGCTTTATAAGATGAAACAGGAACGAAATCCTCAGCTCAGAATAGAAATCGACGGAGGAATCAATCTGAAAAACGTAAAGGAAGTTACTGACGCCGGAGTTGAAATCGTTGTCGCCGGTTCATCGGTTTTCGGAAGCGCAGATATCGGAAAAAGTGTCAGGGAATTTATTTCAGTGTTTTAAAAGGAGGGGAAAATGAAAATAGTACTCGATGGAATGGGGGGAGATCACGCGCCGCGAGAAATCGTAAAGGGTGCAGTGATGGCCGCAGAAAAAACAAGCCATGAAATTTATATTGTCGGAAAAAAAGAAGCGATAGAAGCAGAGCTGCAGAAGACAAAATTCAAAGGCAATAATATAAAAATCGTTGATGCACCGGAGGTTATAACCATGGATGACAGTCCGGTTAAAGCAATCAGAAGAAAGACGGAATCGTCAATGGTTGTGGGACTGAATATGATCAGAGACGGACACGGAGACCTGTTTATCTCAGGCGGAAACACAGGAGCTCTTGTGGTCGGATCCAGAATGATACTGGGAAGAATAGAAGGAATAGACAGACCGGTCCTGGCCAGCATATATCCATGCCTCGGAGGGGAGCCTTCCCTGCTGGTTGATGCGGGAGCAAGCTCAGAGGCTAAAGCGCAGAACCTTCTGGAATATGGACTGATGGGCAGCATTTACATGGAAAAAGTATGGGGCAGAAAAAACCCGAAGGTCGGACTTGTGAATCTGGGAGTAGAGGAAAGCAAGGGTACCAGCGTAACTAAGGATGCATACCAGAAGCTGAAGTCGTCGTCGGTAAACTTTGTGGGGAATGTGGAGGCCAGAGAAGTACCGGTCGGAGCATGCGAGGTTATTGTATGCGACGGTTTTGTCGGGAATGTCATTCTTAAGCTCACTGAGGGACTTGCGTGGAATATTCTCAAGCTGCTGAAAAACAAGCTGATGAAAAATATTAAAACAAAGATGGCGGCAATGATGCTCAGAAAAGACCTCTCATCGTTTAAAAAGGATTTTGACTATGAGGAATACGGCGGCGCGCCTATACTGGGGGTCAATGGTCCTGTATTGAAGATACATGGGTCATCCGGGGCCAATGCGGTAAAAAATGCGATACTTAAGGGCATACCGTACGGTGAAGAAAATGTAGTTGAGATTATAAGACAGTCGATGCTCGACCTGGAAGAATCCATAGAGAAAGATGAAAAGGAGTAAAACGGCAGATGGAGGATATAAAGCAGCTTGAAGAGAAAATAGGTTATCATTTCAATGATATTTCGATTCTGAGAATTGCTGTTACTCACAGTTCATATGTAAAGGAGCACGACAAATGCAGCAGAAGCAATGAACGGCTGGAATTTCTGGGCGACGCATTTTTTGATGCCATTATAGGTGAGGAACTGTTCCGGATGTTTCCGCGTAAGGAAGAAGGGTTTCTGTCGAGGACAAGAGCAACGCTTGTATGTGAAAAATCGCTGGCAGGAGAAGCGAAGAAAATAGAACTCGGGAAATATATCCTGCTCGGAAACGGCGAGGAACGCAACGGCGGAAGAAGCAGAGTGTCAATACTCGCAGATACGATGGAGGCCATAATGGGCGCGGTTTATATTGACGGCGGATTTGAAGCTGTGAAAAAAGTCGTGCTGGGTCTTTTCAGAAATGCCATAGATGATGTAAAGCACGGGAAGTATATCGTCATTGATTACAAGACCAGGCTTCAGGAAAAGCTTCAGGTCAACGGTGCCGCAAATATAAGGTACAATATGCTTGAAGAGCTGGGTCCGGATCACGATAAAACCTTTGTGGTGCAGCTTGAGGTGAACGGATGCCCGAAAAGTACAGGGCAGGGAAAAAGCAAAAAACAGGCCGAGCAGAATGCTGCAAAGGCGATGCTGGAGAAGGAGCAGTAGCTGATGTATTTTAAAAAACTGGAAATGCACGGATTCAAATCCTTTGCGGAGCCTGTGACCATCGAGTTCGACAGGGGAATAACCTGTATTGTCGGTCCTAACGGCAGCGGGAAAAGCAATATCAGCGATGCGATACGATGGGTGCTGGGAGAACAGAGTCCGAAGATGCTGCGGGGCGGGAAAATGGAAGAAGTTATTTTCTCGGGAACTGACAGCAGAAAATCGCGCGGAATGGCAGAGGTTACGCTGGTTATAGATAATGAAGACGGAAGTCTTCCTATTGATTACAAGGAAGTTGCAGTCACAAGATGCATGTTCAGATCAGGGGAAAGCGAATACCGGATTAACGGCAATCAATGCAGGCTCAGAGATATAAGAGATCTGATAATGGATACAGGTATAGGTGTGGACGGATACTCCATTATCGGACAGGGGAAGATTTCGGATATACTGAGCAGCAAAACCGACAGCCGCAGAGAAATTTTTGAGGAAGCTGCCGGTATCGTGATGTACAGAACAAAAAAAGCCGAATCTGAAAGAAAGCTTGCATCTACAGGCGCAAATATGGAGCGCGTCAGCGATATAATCGGTGAACTTGAAAGCCGCATCGGGGGGCTTGCGGAGGACAGTCGCAAAGCGAAGGAGTATCTTGAACTCAGAGACAGATACAAAGAGCTCGAGATTAATATTACACTTAAAAATATTGAAAATCTTGACAGTAAAAATAAATATATAAAAGAGGATCTCGCTGAGTTGAAGTTACTGATAGATAAATCGGACAGCAGGCTTAAGGAACTCGAACAGAACATATCCGAAAACAGCAGCCGAAGCAGGACGCTTGATGAAATTTCGGCAGAGTCACAGGAAAAGCTGCTCGAAACAGTCGATGCGCTGAATTCTGCGGTAAATAAGGGGCAGATTGACAGGGAAAGGCTTGCGTCTATCGATTCAGGCACGGCAAGGCTGAATGAAGAGATAAAGGCTCTGGAACAGAAGTATGAGAAAGAAAAAATGTCATGGAGCGAACTGAGAGAAAAGAAATCTCAGGCGGACAGGAATTATTCAGAGGCCTCTGATATGCTGCGGGAAAAGACAGAAATGTATGATTCGGCAGCGGGAGAACTGGCCGCTCTGGCAGCACAGATTGACAAGCATAAAAGCGATATGTTCGAGTTTTCAGCTTCAATCAGTTCGGGGAAAGCAGAAGCCGCCAGCATGGAGAGACTGCAGGAGACACTTGAAAAACGCAGAAATTCGCTCATGCAGGAAAAAACATCGGGCGATGACAACAGCAGAGAATCCATCGATAAACTGAACAATATCAGGAGCAGGCGGGAGGAGGTCCTGCAGGATATTGATGTTATAAAAGCACAGATTGATAAGCAGAAGGCTGTTTCGGTTAATGCAGGTCTCAGAGAGCGGGAACTGGTAAAGAACATCGAAAACCTTCGTATATCATGCGGGCAGCTTTATTCGAGAATGAAAACCATCGAGGAGATGGAAAGCAACTACGAGGGATATAATTATGCAGTCAGGCACATAATGAAAGCAGGACTGAGAGGCATAATCGGCGTGGTTGCTGATCTTATAAAAGTTCCGGCCGGATATGAAACCGCGCTGGAGACTGCACTCGGGGGTGCACTGCAGAATGTTGTCTGTGAGGATGACAGCAGTGCAAAGGCCGCAATAAGGTCACTTAAAGAAAACAGAGCCGGCAGGATGACATTTCTGCCGGTAAGCTCCGTAAAAGGCAAAGCGTTCAGAAACAGCAGGCTTGAAAAAGAGCAGGGCTTTGTGGGCTTTGGTCCGGAATGTCTGGAATATGATTCCCGGTACAGCGGTATTATAAATTATCTGCTGGGAAGAGTAGTTATAGTTGACAATATGGATAATGCACTGCGGATGTCTAAAACAGGAACCGAATTCAGATTTGTTACACTGGATGGTGAGGTAATAAATGCCAGGGGTGCAATAACGGGCGGGAAATACAGGAACAAGACAGCAAATATACTTGACCGCAAAGCAGAAATCGAGTCTCTGAGAAAAAAGATAAAGGCAGAAAACACGGCACGGGAAAAATACGAGAATGAACTGACCGATGTCAGAGCAGATGTGAGTGCAGCGGCAGACAGCATAACCGGATTTGAAAAGGAACTCCGGGAAAAAGAACAGCAGAATTTTTCCATGGAAAGCGAAATCAGGATGATTGAGACTGTGCTGCGCGATATAAGATCCGGAAGCGACAGAGTGGAGCAGGAGCTGGCGAATATCGAGGCGGAAAAACAGAACTCAGAAAAAATGATACGCGAAATCGAGGCAGGCATAAAATCCGATGAAGCAGCTCTGGAGGAATCCGAGAAGCTGGCCGAGGAGCAGCGCGGCATTTATGAACAGCAGAAATCGGTGTTCGAGGATATCAGCGAGGAAATAACAGCAGCAAGAATACTTGCGAATAACCTGGAACGTGAGAAAGAACATGCAGACTCGATGGCCGGCAGAATAGCGGCATCGATGAAAGAAATCGAGGAAGACCTTGGATTGCGGCGTACGCGGCTTGCGGATATGCAGAAAGAAAAAGCATGCATATTGTCAGAAAGCGGCGGCAATGATGTTATCGTAAAGGAAAAAGAGAATGAACGTCAGAGACTGGAAGAGTATATTGCAGAACTGGCGAATGAAAAGAACAAAGTAAGTGAAAAAGCAGCAGAGCTCAATTCTGAGAAGGAAAGTGTCACCGGCAGGCTGAACAGCGTACAGAATCAGAAATATGAACTTGAAATAAAGAATGCAAAAAATGAAACGCAGCTTGATACATACAAAAACAAACTGTGGGAGGATTTCGGCGTTTCGTATATACAGGCGATGGAGTTCAAGAGCAGCGAGTTTGTAATGTCGCTTGCCGTGAAGGAAAACAGAAAAATAAAAGAACGCATACGCCAGCTCGGCGAGGTGAACGTCGGTGCAATAGAGGAGTACGAGTCGGTAAAAGAGCGATATGATTTCCTGTCAGGACAGAAGGCAGATATACAGGAAGCTGTCGACAGTCTCACAGGGATGATAGCTGATATGGACAAGACTATAAAAGTCAAGTTCAAAGAGAGTTTTGACCGGATTGTGATTAATTTTGAAAAGAAATTCAGGGAACTGTTCGGAGGAGGTCACGCTGAGCTGAGACTTTCGGATGAAAAGGATCCGCTGAATTCCGATATAGATATTGTGGCACAGCCGCCGGGAAAAAGACTGCAGAATATCAATCTGCTGTCAGGCGGAGAGAAAACACTTACTGCGATAGCATTGATGTTTGCGGTGCTTGAAGCGAAGCCGACGCCCTTCTGCATACTGGATGAGGTTGAGGCGGCACTGGATGATGCGAATATAGACAGATTTATAAGCTGTCTGAGAAAGTTCACCGGAATACAGTTTACGCTCGTTACCCATCAGAAGGCCACTATGGAGCATGCAGATGCGCTGTTCGGCGTAACTATGCCGGAAAAGGGCGTGTCAAAGGTGCTTTCACTGTCATTTAATGACAATTTCGAAATATGATTCAGGATTCGGATTAAATAATGATGCCTGATGCAGTATTCGATTAAAATAATGAAAAAATTACACAGAGGGAGATTTGCAGATGTTGAATGAAGGAAAAAAACGTTCTTTTCTGGGAAAGCTTTCAAGAAAAATAGGCGATGCGCTGCTGGGCAGAGCCACTGTCGATGACGAGCTTCTTGAAGAGCTTGAAGAAATACTCATAACATCCGATGTAGGCATGGATACTACAATGAAGATAATTGAGATGCTCAGAAAGGAAATCAAGTCATACAGTTCGGTCAGCCCGGATGATGTGAAACAGATACTCAGCAATATAATAGCAAGACTTATCAACAAAAATGAGAGGCAGGAGCTGTGCGGCGAGACACCGCTTGTTATACTGATGATAGGTATAAACGGGGGCGGCAAGACGACATCAATAGGAAAGCTGGCATACAAGCTGAGAGCTGAGGGCAAAACTGTTATGCTTGCAGCGGCAGATACATTCAGAGCAGCGGCTGCCGAGCAGCTTTCCATATGGGCGGACAGAGCAGGCATAAATATTGTAAAGCACGGCGAGGGTGCAGATCCGTCAGCGGTTATCTACGATGCTATACAGTCGGCAAAGGCAAAGAATATAGATGTGCTGATCTGTGATACGGCAGGAAGGCTGCAGAACAAGAAGAATCTGATGGATGAGCTTAACAAGATGAATAAGGTGATAGGACGCGAGTTTCCTGAAGCGGCACGGGAAAATCTGCTGGTGCTTGATGCAACTACAGGAAAAAATGCAGTATCTCAGGCAAAAGAGTTCGGTGATGCCGCAGATATCACGGGAATAATTCTTACGAAACTCGACGGAACTGCGAAGGGCGGTATCGTCATAACGATAGCGGATGAATTTGATATGCCGGTGAAATTCATAGGAGTCGGCGAGGGAATCGAGGATCTGAAGGAATTCGATCCGGCGGAATTTGCGGAAGGAATAACTTATGAGTAAACCTTTAGTAGCCGTAGTAGGACGGCCGAATGTGGGAAAATCCACATTTTTCAATAAAATCGTGGGAAAGAGAGTATCGATAGTCGAGGACACGCCGGGGGTTACGCGAGACCGGATCTACGCCGAGGCGGAGTGGATGGGCGTGCACTTTGCATTGATAGACACAGGCGGAATCGAACCGGAGAGCAAGGATATAATATTGTCTCAGATGCGGGAGCAGGCCGAGGTGGCAATGGATATGTCTGATGTGATATTGTTTATGACTGACGGCAAGGAGGGTCTGACGTCCTCCGACAGAGAAGTTGCTTCGATGCTCATGAGAACCGGAAAAAAAGTAATTCTTGCTGTGAACAAAGTGGACACAGCTAAGCTTCCGGATGACTTTTATGATTTTTATGAGCTGGGGCTCGGCGAACCGATTCCGATTTCGGCTGCAAACATGCTGAATCTCGGCGATCTGCTTGAACAGATAATCGAAAGCTTCCCGGAAGGCGCAGGCACGGAAGAGGAAGAGTCTGTGAAGATAGCCATGATCGGAAAGCCGAATGTAGGAAAATCATCACTGATAAACAGACTGCTCGGAGAAAACCGTGTGATAGTTTCACCGATTGCCGGAACGACCAGAGATTCAATAGACACGCCGTTCGAAAAGGACGGAGAAAAGTATGTGCTGATTGATACGGCAGGCATCAGGCGCAGGAGCAAGGTCAATGAGAATATAGAAAAATTCAGCGTTGTCAGAGCTGTGGCTGCGATTGAAAGATGTGATGTCTGCATGCTGATGATTGATGCACAGGAAGGAATAACGGAGCAGGACAAGAAAATAGCAGGCATAGCGCATGAAGCGGGCAAGGGCATTGTAATTGTTGTCAACAAATGGGATCTCATAGACAAAGAGACAAATACAATGAATGAGTTCAGGAAGCACATTGCCAAAGAGCTCACATTCATGTCCTATGCGCCGACGGTGTTTATTTCAGTGCTCACGGGTCAGAGAGTCGACAATGTGATAGCAATGGCAAAATATGTGGCTGAGAACAGAGCCATGAGAGTTCCTACGGGCCAGCTCAACAATCTCATTTCGGATGCGATGATGATGAAGCAGCCGCCGTCGGACAAAGGAAGACGGCTCAAGATATATTATGTCACGCAGGTCGGCGTAAATCCGCCGCTGTTCTCCTTTAAAGTCAATTCAAGGCCGCTTATGCATTTTTCGTATTCAAGATATCTTGAAAACAAAATAAGAGAGGCATTCGGTTTTGAGGGAACTTCGATAAAATTTGTATTCAGAGAAAAAGGAGAGAAAGAAGATGAATGAGGTCTGGCTCATAATACTTGCGGCAGTAATTGCATATCTGATCGGAAATATTTCTCCGTCAATACTGCTTGCCAGGGCAAAGGGCATAGATATAAGGAAGGAAGGCAGCGGCAATGCCGGTACGACAAATGCGCTGAGAGTGATGGGCAAAAGAGCCGGTGTGATAACACTTGCTGTTGACATTCTCAAGGGAACAGCGGCTGTGCTGCTGGGTCTGCTTTTAGCAGGGCATACCGGTTCAATGTGGTGTGTGCTGGCTGTTTTCTGCGGACATGTATGGCCGGTGTTTTTCGGGTTCAGAGGCGGAAAGGGCGTAGCCACTGCATTCGGAGCGCTTATGGGGCTTAACCCGCTTATGGGGCTTCTGATACTTGGGATTGTAGTTATCGGAGTGCTGGTGACAAGAAGAATGTCGGTTGGTTCGATACTGGGCGCAGTATGTTTTCCCGTGATAGCATTTTTTATGGAGCGGGATTTCGTGTATTTCGGTATTGTGATTGCCGTGATAATTCTTGTAAAGCACAGATCGAATATCGTGAGGCTTTTCAAAGGCCAGGAGCCTGTGATGAGCATATTTGACAAAAGAGGAAAGAACGATAACGACGGCAGCGATGCTGCTGCGGACAGACAATAATGACAGGAAATCCGGAAAAGGAGGTAAACTGAATGAAGACAACAGGCATAATAGGGGCAGGCAGCTGGGGAACAGCACTTGCAACAGTTCTGGCCGGAAAAGGCATAAACGTGAAGATATGGGATATCGATGAGAGGCATCTTAAATCGATGGAGGAGCACCGTGAGAATGTCGACTACCTTCCGGGTGTGCCGCTCAATGAAAATATAGATATCGTATACAATGTGGAGGAAGCACTGAACAGTTCGGACGTGGTTCTGTTCTCCGCACCTGCACAGCATTTCAGAAGTGCTCTGACATCAGCACTCGGCCATATAAAGGACGATGCACTTGTGATTAATGTAGCAAAAGGCATAGAGCAGAAATCTCTGCTCAGAATGTCGGAAATAGCGGCAGACCATATAGATATGAACAGATATGTCGTACTGTCCGGCCCGTCACATGCGGAGGAGGTCGGCAGAAGACTGCCGACAACGGTTGCAGCGGCATCATACAATCTCGACGCAGCAGAGAAAATACAGGATCTGTTCATGACAGACCGTTTCAGAGTCTATACTACGGAAGATGTAGTCGGTGTTGAGCTGGGCGGTGCGCTCAAGAATATCATTGCGCTGGGAGCAGGAATCTCCGATGGTATGGGATTCGGAGACAATGCAAAGGCAGCACTTATGACGAGGGGACTTGCTGAAATAACAAGGCTCGGCATCAGACTCGGAGCCAGGCCGGAGACGTTTGCGGGTCTTACGGGAACGGGAGACCTTATCGTGACATGCACGAGCATGCATTCGAGAAACAGACGCTGCGGCATCATGATCGGTGAGGGCATGGCTCCCGATGAGGCTACGAAAAAGGTAGGCATGGTAGTAGAGGGAATGTTCACAACAGAAGCAGCTTATGAGCTGGCAAAGAGAGAACACGTTGAAATGCCTATAACAGAAGCGATTTACAGAGCTATAAAGGGCGAAATAACAGCCGCTCAGGCAGTAGAACTGCTGATGGGCAGAAACAAGAAGCATGAACTGGGATAAAAACAGGAACGAGAAAATGGATTTGCTTAACGGTAAGAAATACAACATTATTACATTCGGGTGCCAGATGAACGAACATGATTCGGAAACTATTGCCGGAATGCTGCAGGAAAAGGGCTGCGTGGAGACGATATCCAGAGAGGAATCGGATATAACGATTATCAATACATGCAGTGTCAGAGAAAATGCAGATAAACGGTTTTTCGGAACTCTGGGACAGCTGAAAAAGATAAAGGAGAAAAATCCTGAATATATAGCATGTGTATGCGGATGCATGATGCAGCAGCAGCATATCATCGATACAATAAAAACAAAATATCCGTGGGTGGATATAATATTCGGAACTCATAATATACACAGATTCCCGGAGCTCCTGGAAAAGGTATATACCGAAAAGAAAAAAATAGCCGAAACATTTGAAGACAGCGACAGAATTGTTGAGGGACTGCCTGCG
Organism: Bacteroidaceae bacterium; assembly: GCA_963614095.1. Taxonomy (GTDB): domain Bacteria; phylum Bacillota; class Clostridia; order Peptostreptococcales; family Anaerovoracaceae; genus Lentihominibacter. The sequence goes on along the minus strand of CAVECM010000002.1, from coordinate 52,033 downwards.
AAGCGGCTTTACAGGCATAAATCATTCGTGAACATTATGTACGGATGCAACAATTTCTGCACATACTGCATAGTCCCGTATACAAGAGGAAGAGAAAAGAGCCGCAGACCGGAGGACATAGTAAAAGAAATAACCGGACTTGTCAGAGATGGTGTGAAAGAAGTCACTCTGCTCGGACAGAATGTCAATTCGTACAGAGGCGCCGGCGAGGGCGGTGAGTGCGATTTTGCAGATCTTATATATATGATAAACGATATAGAAGGGCTGGAAAGAATAAGATTCATGACATCGCATCCTAAGGATTTGTCAGACAAGCTGATTCAGGCTTATGTGGACTGTGACAAGCTGTGCAGATATATACACCTGCCGGTGCAGGCCGGCAGCAACGCTGTGCTCAGGCGCATGAACAGAAAATATACACGTGAAAAATACCTGGATGTTGTTGAACGGCTCAGAAAGGCAGTTCCGGGGATAACGATAAGCACCGATATCATAGTGGGCTTTCCGGGTGAAACGGAAGAAGATTTTGAGGAAACGCTGTCGCTTGTAAACAGCGTCAGGTATGATTCGGCATTTACATTCCTGTATTCCGTCAGAAAGGGTACGCCGGCTGCGGAATATGAGGATCAGATACCGGAGGAAATCAAGCACCAGCGCTTTGACAGACTTGTAGATGCGGTCAATTCAATCAGCGCAGAGAAAAATGCAGCATATAAGGGCCGAATAGAGAAGGTTCTTGTTGAAGGTGTGAGCAAGAAAAACGAAAACACACTTACGGGAAGAACCGACGGCTTCAAGCTTGTGGACTTCGAGGGCAGCAGAGAGCTTATAGGACAGATTGTCAATGTCGAGATAACAGAGGGCAAGACATTCAGTCTGAAGGGCAGAATAATATAAAGCGGCAGGATATGTTCCGTCCCCGGATTCAAGCAGGAACCGGAAAGTCCGGAAAATCAACGATTCGGGGTTTGACATATCAGGAAGAGATAGTATGACAGAAAGAAAAGAATTCAAAAGAAATGCGAAAAAATCCCTGAAAAAAAATTACTGGTTTTTTATCGCGATATGTATCGTAGCGGTATTTATAGGTTCAGAGTTCGGCAGCTCGCTGGATCTGATACGCTATACCGCCACACCGGCAACGGCGGCAGAATATTCCATTCTGGATTCATCAAAGGAAGGCTTCGGCATTGTCAGCAGTAATGTTCTGGATACAGTCGTAACCAATATAATCGAGGGAGAAGTCGATGAAAGCCGGCGCATATCAGAAAAAGTGGAAGCAGACTTCAAAAGCGCCGACGGAAACAGGATACTGCAGCGCCAGAAAGGTGTGCTGGCGGATCTGGTGAATTCAGTCAGTTCGGGCAGAATAGTTGTGGATACATTTGATAATGCGACGCAGGTGTTCAGATCAAAGAACGCTGCGATACTGGCTTTCATATGTGCTGCGATCCTATATCATTTGTTTATACTGTTCATGATTAAGGAATGCTACGTCGTGACAACACGCAGGCTGTTCCTTGAAGCGCGCATATATGAGAAAGTACCGATGAATACTTTTCTGTATCTGGTAAAATCAAGGAAATGGGTGAAAGCGGCACTCACTATGCTGCTGAGGAACGTGTATAAGCTGCTGTGGAGCTTTACAATAATCGCAATTCCCATAAAGCACTATTCATATTTTATGGTGCCGTATATAGCTGCAGAGAATCCGGACATACGGCCGCGGGAGGCGATAACGCTCTCAAGACATATGATGAACGGGCATAAATGGGAGTGCTTCAGGATGTTTCTGAGCTTCATTCCGTGGTTTCTGCTGGACTATCTGACACTGGGACTTCTGTCTGTTTTTTACACAAACCCGTACAGAACAGCTGCATATTGTGAGTATTATGTAAAGCTGCGCGGGCTGGCGATAGAAAATAAGCTTCCGTATGCAGAAAAGCTTAACGATGTATATCTTTTTGAAAGACCTGAAACTTCAGTAATGGAGAAAAGCTATGCGGATGTAATGCATTATATAAACGAACCGGTGCCTGAAGTCACAAAACCGAGGGGGCTGAGAGGCCTGGCGGAAAACTGGTTCGGAATAATGCTGCTGGGCACCCCGGGAGATCTCGAGTACGAGAAGGAAGAAGCCAGAGCAGACAATATAAAGCGCCTCAAGTATATTTTCGACGGAAAGGTATACCCGGCAAGGCTTTCGCCGCTGAAACACAGAGCGAGAAAGATAAGCCTGGAAACACCGAACTATGCGAGAAATTATTCTCTCATTTCACTTATCATGCTGTTTTTCATATTTTCTTTTATCGGATGGACATGGGAGGTGAGCCTGCATCTTGTAAGGAATGGGGTTTTCGTCAATCGCGGAGTAATGTACGGCCCGTGGCTGCCTATATACGGTGCCGGCGGGGTGCTGATACTTGTACTGCTCAAACGATTCAGAAGAAATCCGCTGAGGGAATTTCTCGCGGCGGTTATTCTGAGCGGGTTTGTGGAGTATTTCACATCGCTTGTTCTTGAAATGACAAAAGGAATGAAGTGGTGGGATTACAGCGGATATTTCCTGAATCTAGACGGAAGAATATGCGCAGAGGGTCTTATAACATTCGGCATAGGCGGCATGGCGGTGGTATATGCGCTGGCACCGGCGATAGACAATATGCTGAGAAAGATAAAGCTGAAGGTGATTCTTCCTGTATGCATTGCCCTTATGTGCATCTTTGCAGTGGATCAGATATATTCATCGGCACATCCCAATCAGGGAAAGGGTATAAGCAAATCAAGCGCGGCAGTGACAGAATGCCTTTTGCCGGAGTCATGCCCGGATGAAGTGCCCGGCACAGGAAAAATGTGATGATACAGCACGGTCTGATGAAATTTTATGACAGGGGAAAAAATTATTGTACATCACCACGGTAAAGTGGTAAAATGATAATGTGATAAAACAACGTGTGGCGGAGCAGTGATGTGATAATCATGAAAATAAAAACTGTAAAATGCTGAACTGCTGCGCGGCAAACAGGAAAATAAAAGCTGAAAGGCTGTGAAATACGGGAGGAACTAACGTGATAAAAGAATTGAAATCCTCAAAAAAGAGAACTGAAGAAGACCGAAGCCGCCTGATGCAGACGGTCGGAGAAATAATTGCAAATGTGAGAACAAACGGAGATGCTGCTTTAATAGAGTACAATCTCAGCTTTGACGGATGCGGCAGGAAAATCCTGCGTGTATCGGAGCAGGAAATTCGTGAAGCATATGACAAGGTCGCTGATTCTGAAATCGAGGATATAAGAAAAGCGGCCGCTAATATTGAGACCTTTGCTAAGGCACAGAGAGCAACGGTAGGTGAGCTCGAGGATTTCTCTCCGTCGCCCGGAATCGTGCTCGGACACAGAGTTATCCCTGTGGAATCCTGCTGCTGCTATGTACCCGGGGGCGGATACCCGCTGTATTCGACGGCACTGATGCTGGGTATACCTGCGAAGGCTGCCGGAGTCAGCCGTGTGACCGCGTGCTCGCCGGTAATAAAGGGAACAGACACTATTCACCCTAAAACTCTGGTGGCAATGGATATTGCGGGAATTGACGAGATATATGCCGTGGGCGGAGCACAGGCCATAGCGGCATTTTCGTACGGAACAGATCAGATAAAGCCCGTGAATATGATAGTAGGCCCCGGCAACAGCTTTGTAACCGAGGCTAAAAGACAGTGCTACGGCAAGGTGGGCATAGATTTCGTTGCAGGCCCGAGCGAGGTGCTGATAATTGCAGATGAATATGCGGATCCGGAAGTGCTCGCTGCAGATATACTGGCTCAGTCGGAGCACGATAAAGAAGCTAAGGGCATTCTTGTCACAACGAGCGAAGCGCTCGGGAAGGCAGTGACAAAGGCTGTTGAAGCGGAACTTTCAACTCTTGATACAGCGAGGATTGCCGAAAAATCATGGAACGATTTCGGCGAGATTCTGCTGGCGGATTCACTTGAAGAAGCCGTTGAATATGCCAATGCCTATGCACCTGAGCACCTGGAGGTCAATGTTGACGAACGCGTCGTCGATGAAGTTGTGAACGGATTGAAAAATTACGGATCACTGTTTATAGGCGGGAATACCGCAGAGGTTTTCGGTGATTATGCATCCGGACCGAATCATACACTGCCTACACTCGGAGCGGCAAGATATACCGGAGGAGTATGGGTAGGAACATTCCTGAAAACATGCACATATCAGAGCATGAGCGCAGATGCGATGATGGGGATAGCACCGCTCGTTTCAAATCTGGCGAGAGGAGAGGGACTTACCGGACACGCCAGAGCCGCAGAAATACGAATGGAAAAAAACAAATAACCAAAGCTTCCCGCATCTGAAGCGGAACCGGCGCCTTGAAATTTCAATAATACAGGCAGTCATAAGATACCTTGTGAAGATGATTTCAGCGGGGGCGGCAGCAAAAGTGCTGCCGCCCCTTTTCATATAATAATTACAGATTCTCAGTCAGGCATTGCTTTTTATTGTTAAAAATTTTACAATACGGGAAGAAACTTTAAATAAAACCGGATAAAAACACGAGAGGAGTGTCATTATGTCAGAACAGCGTGAATTGATATTGAAGCTGGGACAGAAGATAACAGACAGGATAGGAGTTAAAGTAACAGTCGATGACCCGGAATACTGGGGCCTGGCAGGAGTGGTAACAGATGAGATGGCAGAAGTTGCGCTTTCCATGAAAGTAAGAGTGCCGGCATCTCTTGAAGAAATTTCCGCAGGATGCGGTAAAGACAAGGACAGAACAGAAGAACTGCTGCAGGAAATGAGCGTTATCGGACTGATAGAATACAACTGGGAGAATGAAGACAGACATAAGCAGTATGTGCTGCCGATGTTCGTTCCGGGGTGCGCGGAATTCATGGTGATGAACGGAAAGCAGGTCGAGGAGCATCCGGAAATTGCGGATTTCTTTGAACAGATGTCAAGGCTTCCGCTTGAAAAAGTCACTCCGATGGTGCCTCTAGGAGGTGCGGGCATAGGCATGCATGTAATTCCTGTAGAGAAGGCCATTCCGACAGAACAGAAATCCGCAAGTGTGGAGCATATTTCATATTGGCTGAATAAGTACAAGGATAAGTATGCCGTGGGAGCATGCTCATGCCGCAGACAGCAGCGTATAAGGGGTGAAGGTACCGGAGATATAGAAGCGGATGTCTGTATAGGCGTGGGTGATATGGCGGATTATCTGGTCGAGACGGGAAAGGGACGATACATAGACATTGATGAGGTAATGGAAATTCTGCAGCGTTCCGAGGATAACGGTTATGTGCATCAGATAACGAATATAGACGGAGAGGACAAGATATTTGCGATATGCAACTGTGCTCCGGGAGTCTGTAATGCATTGAGAACCTCACAGCTTTTTAATACCCCTAATATGTCAAGATCGGCATATATTGCCTCAGTGAATAAGGAAAACTGTGTGGCATGCGGCAGGTGTGTCGAGTACTGTCCGTCCGGAGCGGCGAAGCTGGGTCAGAAGCTGTGCACAGTTAACGGAGAGATAGAATATCCGAGACGCGAGCTGCCGGACACTGTGAAGTGGGGACCGGAAAAATGGAGCCCGGATTACAGAGATGCCAATCAGATAAACTGCTATGACACGGGGACATCGCCATGCAAGGCAGCCTGTCCGGCGCATCTTCCTGTTCAGGGATATATAAAAATGGCAGCACAGGGACGATATATGGATGCGCTGAAGCTGATAAAGACAGAAAATCCGTTTCCGGCAGTATGCGGGGCGATATGCAGCCGCAGATGTGAGGTTGAATGCACCAGAGGCAGCATAGATGAAGCCGTGGCAATCGATGAAATCAAGAAATTCATCGCATGGCAGGAAATTGACAGCGACAGCAGATATATACCGCAGATGCTGAACCAGGACAATGTGCCGTTTACGCAGAAAATAGCAGTTATCGGAGCGGGACCGGCAGGAATGTCAGCGGCCTTCTATCTGGCGCAGAAGGGATACCCCGTGACGGTTTTCGAGAAGGAAAAAAGGCCGGGTGGAATGCTGATGAACGGGATACCGTCGTTCAGACTTGAAAAGAATGTGATAGAAGCTGAAATAGATGTTCTCCGGCAGATGGGAGTGGATTTCAGATGCGGCGTTGAAGTCGGCAGAGATATCACGATTGCCGGGCTCAGGAAAAAAGGCTACAAGGCATTTTATGCGGCCATCGGAGCGCAGGGCGGACGCCTGGCCGGAGTTCCGGGCGAGGACGGCAGCGGAGTTATGTCAGGCATAGATTTTCTCAGAAAGGTGAACCTTGATGAGACAGGTATGAAGCTTCACGGAAAGACAGTAGTTATAGGCGGCGGAAATGTTGCGGTCGATACGGCAAGAGCAGCGGTCAGAGCCGGTGCTGACAGTGTATCGATGTTTGCGCTGGAGCCGGCGGATAATATGCCGGCGGACAAAGGAGAGCTGTCTGAGGCTGAAGCGGAGGGCATCAGCATATGCAATTCGTGGGGTGTAAAGGAAATCGTGCGCGAGGCAGGCGATGTCACGGGTGTAATCCTGAAAAAATGTATATCTGTTTTCAATGATGAGGGAAAGTTCTCACCGGTTTACGATGAAAACGACACTATTACAGCGGAATGCGAGAATGTGATTTTCTCTGTGGGGCAGAGCATTGTGCCGGGAGAGCTTTTCACAGGTACTGATGTTAAATTCAATGCCAACGGTACAGTGAAGGCAGACCCTGTGACATATCAGACGGCAGAGGCGGATATTTTCACAGGCGGGGATGTCTGCACCGGACCTAAGTTTGCGATAGATGCCATTGCGGCAGGAAAAGAAGCGGCTGTTTCGATACACAGATTTGTTCATCCGGGACACAGCCTGACTCTGGGAAGAAACCTGAGGCATTTCACTGCGCTTGACAAGGACAGTCTGCAGATTGAACCGGATTCGTACGATAACGGAAAGCGCAATGTGCCTGCTGTCAGAAGAGGCGAGCCGGCAAAGAGTTTTCGTGACATGAGGTGTGTGTTTACTGAGGAGCAGGTACAGAAGGAAGCACAGCGATGCCTCGGCTGCGGAGCAACTGTTGTTGATCCGAATCAGTGCCTGGGCTGCGGTGTCTGTACGACAAAATGTGAATTTGATGCGATACACCTCAGCAGAGAGCTGCCCGAGGCCAGCAGAATGTACAAATCAGAGGATAAGCTGAAGGCTATACTGCCTTATGCTGCAAAGCGCGCGGTGAAAATAAAATTCAAAAGGAAATAACAGATATGCATGAGCTGGGAATAATTGTACACATCAACAGGACGCTTGCAGAAGTTGCGGAGGAAAACGGTGTAAGCCGCATAAGCAGGGTGACGCTGGAGCTGGGCGAGGTCAGCGGGATTGTGCCGGAGCTTCTGTCGGACTGCTGGAAATTTTACAGAAAAAAGACATCGCTTCTTGAAGAAGCGGAGCTTGTAATTGAGACACTGCCGGCTGTAACGTACTGTGAGGACTGCGGTGCGCATTATGAGACAGTCCGCTGGGGCAGAAAGTGTCCGAGGTGCGGCAGCGGCAGGACGTACCTTATCAAAGGAAATGAATGCAGTATAAAAGAAATCGAGGCATGCTGAACAGAAATGCCGGATGTATGTCGGTAAAAGTAAATATCGGTGAATACAGCAGCATATGCTGAACGGATGCAGAAGAAAAGGAAATGACCAATGAAAATAATTGATGTGAAGCAAAGTGTGTTTGCAAGCAATGACGCGGACGCGGAACGCCTGAGAACACAACTGAAACAAGACAGAACATTTCTTTTAAATGTGATGTCATCGCCGGGAAGCGGCAAGACTTCCGTGCTGCTTCAGACGATAGAACGACTGAAAAACAGGATTGAGATCGGTGTGATGGAGGCGGATATTGATTCGGATGTAGATGCAGCCGCGGTGGCCCGGACCGGTGTTAAAACGGTTCAGCTGCATACAGGCGGCATGTGTCATCTTGATGCGGATATGACCAGACAGGGGCTCACTGAGCTGGGCACCGGCGGAATCGAGCTGGCCGTGCTTGAAAATGTCGGAAATCTGGTATGTCCTGCCGAATTTGATACCGGGGCGGTTAAAAATGTCACCATTCTTTCGGTTCCGGAGGGTCACGACAAGCCTCTGAAGTATCCGCTTATATATACAGTATGCGATGCGCTGATAATCAATAAGATTGACGTGCTTCCGTATTTCGATTTTGATATGGAAAAGGTCAGGGAGTATGCTTATATGCGGAACCCCCGTCTTGAGATATTTCCTGTTTCAGCCAAGACGGGCGAGGGAATGGATGCATGGTGCAGCTGGCTGCTTGACAACGTAAAAAAATGGAATGAAACATAAATCGCTGATATCCGGTGCAGCGGAGAGTATGTTTACCGCAGATATCGTAAGCGGCATATGAAATTAATGTATGGAAATAATAAACCGCAGGGAGTATAATAGCGATAAAGAAAAAAGAACAGGGAGGAAACGGCAATGAAAATACAGTTTTGCGGAGCCTCGTCGGGTGTGACGGGATCCTGTCATCTTATTACTACAGAGAATCATAAAATACTGCTCGACTGCGGACAGTTTCAGGGCGGAAAGGCGCAGGAAGCGCTCAACTATGAGGAGTTTCCGTTTGACCCTGCGGAAATAGAATATCTGGTGCTTAGCCATGCTCATATAGACCACTGCGGCAGAATACCGCTTCTTGTGAAAAAAGGATTCAAAGGAGTTATATACTGCACAGATGCGACAGCCGATCTGCTGGATGTCATGCTCAAGGACAGCGGATATATACATGAAAAAGAGGCACAGTGGAAGAACAGAAAAAACGAACGTGCAGGCAGACCGCTTGTGGAGCCTCTTTACACATATAACGATGCCGTTGATGCATTGAAATATGTGAAGCCGGTGCTTTATGACCAGCTGATTGAACTCAATGATGAAATGAAGATAGTATTCAATGATGCCGGACACATTCTGGGATCGGCGATAACAGAACTATGGGTAACGGAAGGCGAAAATGTATCGAAAATTGTCTTTTCAGGGGATCTCGGAGTGAAGGACAGACCGATACTGAAGGATCCTACGATAATCAAAAGCGCAGACTATGTTATCATGGAGACGACATACGGAAACAGGCTCCATCCGGAAAATCCGATGGATGTAAAAAAACTCATGGATATCATAAGAGATACTGCAGAGAACGGCGGCACTACGGTAATCCCGTCATTTGCAGTGGGAAGAACACAGGAACTGATATATGAGCTCAATCGTGTCTATGAATCAAACAATGAATACCATGAGGCATTCAAGGATATAAATGTTTATGTCGACAGTCCTATGGCAACGACGGCTACGGAGGTCTTTAAGAAAAACGCGCAGGTTTTCGATGAGGAGACGAAGGAATATATTGCAAAGGGCGATAACCCGCTGGACTTTGCAAATCTTAAATTCACAAGAACAAGCGAGGAGTCTGTATGGCTCAATTCAAATCCGGAACCGAAAGTTATAATATCTGCAAGCGGAATGTGTGAGGCAGGACGTATCAGACATCATCTTAAGCACAATCTCTGGAATAAAAAGTCGAGTATAGTGTTTGTCGGATATCAGGCCGAGGGAACGCTCGGAAGGCTGCTTGTCGACGGAGCGGAAGAGGTGACGCTTTTCGGCGAAAAGATTAAGGTGAATGCGAAGATATACAATCTGCAGGGATTCTCCGGTCATGCGGACAGAAACGGTCTGCTGGAATGGCTTAAGGGATTCAGAGCAGAGCCGAAGCATATTTTCCTGGTACACGGAGAAATGCAGGCAAAGGAGGATTTTGCGCAGACGGTTGAAAAAGAGCTCGGGTATCATCCGATAGTTGTCAGAGGTAATTCCGAGTATACTTTTGAAAAAGATGAAGTGGTGAATGTGGCCGATGAAGTGAGGAATGAAATTGATGAACAGATGCTCAACAGTCTGAGAACAAATCTGTATGATATACACCGAAGAGTGGAGGATATCCTTTACAATACCAAGCTTGCTGTGGGAGCGGATATGTCATCTGAAAGACTCAGTCATATAAACAATATGGTGCTTGAACTTGAAAAATCGACGATAAATCTGGGTGCTGCGGTAACGGAGGAAGAAAAGACAGATAATTCAGAGCATGTTTCGTGAAAAAAAGGCATATTAATAATGCCATAAAATAAAATAAAGCAAAAAAAAACAGTTTCAAAATCTGCTGTATGTGTTAAAATGTAGACAGGTATTTAGTTAATATTATATTTGATAAAGGTGGAAAAAAATGTCTGTTTTAAGCGGCATTAAGGAAAGCGTACAGCAGGTTGCAGAGGCAATCAGTATCGCTGTGGGTCTTGAGGTCGAGATAGTGGACGATAAGCTGAGCATACTCGGCGGAACGGGATATTATCACGGCCGTATAGGCAAACAGGAGGAGGACGGCAATCTGGAGGGAAATTACCTTTATGCGAGGGTTCTGCGTACAGGAAAGACTCAGTATGTAGAGGACGCCCAGAATTATAAGGGATATGACCAGCCGGTTGTCGGCAATACGCGGCTCGGCGAGCTTGCCGAGATATGCACTCCTATAGTGCTGAAGGGAAAGATAATAGGTATCATAGGTCTTGTCGCTTTTTCCGAGGAACAGCAGCATATTATCAGAGATAAGCGCGAGAGTATGACTGTTTTTGTGGAAAAGATGGCAGATCTTTTGTCCGCAAAGGCTGATCAGCAGGAAACACTCGAGAATGTTGAAGTATCCAGAGATGAAATATCAATTGTACTGGAGACAGCTCATGAAGGCATGTTTGCGCTGGATAAGAAAGGATATGTCAAACACTGCAACAATCGGGCGGCGACTTTGTTCGGCACGAATAAAGGGATACTGATCGGCAAACATATCAGTAAGATAATGCCGGGAAGTCCTGCCATAAAAGTCCTGGACACAGGCAGAGGCTACACGGAAAACGAGGAGATTTTCAAGGTTGAGGGCAGACAGCATCATTTTATCGTGACTGTGGAACCTTTTTTGTCCGGAGATGAAATAGACGGAGTGGTTATTTCATTCAGGGATATTGAAGAAGCACAGAAACTCGTGTATAATTTCAATACACGCAAGATAAAGAACACCGTAGACGATATAATAGGCAGCAGTGAAAAGATAATGGTTGCCAAGAAACAGGCACTGATAACGGCAAGGAGCAATTCCACGGTTCTTATTACCGGAGAGAGCGGGACGGGCAAGGAGATGTTTGCCAAGGCTATACATTATGCCAGCCCGAGAGGCGATAAGCCGTTCATTACAGTGAACTGCGGAGCCATTCCCGAGACACTGCTTGAAAGTGAGCTTTTCGGATATGAGAAGGGAGCTTTTACGGGAGCGAGCGAAAAAGGCAAAGAAGGTAAATTCGAGCTCGCCGACGGCGGCACTATTTTTCTGGATGAAATAGGAGATATGCCGCTGCACCTTCAGGTAAAGATACTTCATGTGCTTCAGAATATGAGATTTGACCGCGTAGGAGGCAGCAGGAATGTGATAGTTGATGTCAGAGTCATTGCTGCAACGAACAAGGATCTTGAAAAACTCATAGAAGAAGGAAGCTTCAGAGAGGATCTTTACTACAGATTAAGCGTAATACCTCTTTCCATACCTCCGCTGAGAGAAAGGAAAGATGATATAAAACTGCTGATGTATCACTTTTTAAAAAAATACAACAGCTTTATGAACAAAAAAATAGAACGGTTTTCACCGGAAGTGGAAGAAATCTATACAAACCATAACTGGCCCGGAAACGTCAGGGAACTCGAAAATGCTGTCGAATACGGAGTAAATATGGCATTCGGCAATGTGATAGGCATAGATGAAGTGCCCGCACGTATTCTGAAAAAAGAAGAGGAAATGGTCAAGTTCAAGAATCTGGATAAGCCGCTTGCCGAGCAGGTGAAGCTTTTCGAAAGAGAGGTAATCACGAAAAAACTCAGGCAGTACAAGGGTGTGAAGGATACTGTAGCAAAAGAACTTGGGCTTTCCAGAGCGACCCTTTACAGGAAGCTCGCTGAACTCGATATAAATTAATTTTTATAAATATAATAAATTATGGAGGTTTGTTATGTTAAGAGAAGCATTACCTAAAATCGTTACTGGAACATTACCTGGACCAAAGGCAAAGGCAATTCTGGACAGAAGAGCTGCAGCTGTTCCTAATGGTATCGGAACTGCGTACAAAGCTGTTATCGAAAGAGGCGAAGGCGCTATGTTCGAAGACGTTGACGGAAACATCTTCCTCGACTGGGTTGGCGGTGTCGGCGTATTAAACATCGGCTACAGCAATCCTGAGTGTATCGCAGCTGTAAAGGAACAGGCAGACAAGTTCTTCCACTCAATGTTCAACATCACTACTCACGAAGGTTATGTTGCACTGGCTGAACAGATGAACAGAATCGTTCCTGTAAAGGGCGACAAGAAAAAGACTATGTTCGTATGCTCAGGTTCAGAAGCTGACGAAAACGCAGTTAAGATTGCAAGAAGCTACACAGGAAGACCTAACATCATCGTATTCACAGGTGCATTCCACGGAAGAACTTCCCTTACAATGACTATGACTGCTAAGAAAGCTTATGCAGTAGGCATGGGACCTTTCCCTGACGGCGTTTACAGAGCTGAGTTCCCTAACCTTTACAGAGCTCCGGGCAAGATGAACGAAGAAGAAGCTATCGCTTACTACATCAAGAAGCTCGAAGAAGTATTCATCGAAGCAACTCCATATGATGCATGCGCAGCTATCGTATTCGAGCCTGTACAGGGCGAAGGCGGATTCATTCCGGCTCCTATCGAATGGGTTAAGGCAGTAAGAAAGATCTGCGACGAGCACGGAATCATGATGGTTTGCGACGAAGTACAGTGCGGATGGGCAAGAAGCGGCAAGATGTTCGCATCACAGTACTTTGCAGATGCAGGCGCAGCTCCTGACATCATGTCAACAGCAAAATCAATCGCAGGCGGACTTCCGTTATCAGCAGTAACAGCAAGAGCTGAAGTAATGGATGCAGTACCTGGCGGAACTATCGGCGGAACTTACGGTGCAAACGCTATGTCAGCAGCATCAGCTCTGAAGGTAGTTGAAGTTATGGAAAAAGAAGATTATCCTGCAAAGGCTATGCACATTTCAGATGTTGTAATGAAAGCATTCAACGAATGGAAAGAAAAATATGAGTGCGTAGGCGATGTAAGAGGTCTGGGAGCAATGATCGGTCTTGAATTCGTTAAAGACAAGGCTTCAAAAGAACCGGATGCAGCACTCGTAAATGCTATCGTTCAGGAATCCATGAACAATGGTCTTATGCTTGAGTCTGCAGGTACTTACAGCAACGTTATCAGATTCCTCTGCCCTCTGTGCGTAACTGACGCTCAGCTGAACGCAGGTCTGGAAATTCTTGAAAACGCTATCAAGACTTGCTCAAAATAAGAAAAAATTTGCGGATAAGATTTGTTTGCGACAGGGCGGGTTTGAACAGAACTTCAGCTTGATTTCAGACAAATAGAATTCAAAAGCAAAGTTGAAATGCCATTAAACTGTTAAACAGTAAATTAAAAGCAGCGGCGCGAATTATGCACCGCTGCTTTTTTTATAAAAACATAACGGAAAATCAGTTCATAAGGAAGCCTTTTTCAGAAAGGGCAGCTTTGATGCGGTCAAAAATATTTTTGTCTCTGCAGCCTATGCTGTGCAGATGGACACCGCCTGTAAGTGAACTGATAGGAGCTGAGTTGCTTTCGCTCTCTACTTTTGCTACAAACACATCCACATCATATCTGGAGGAAACATCCAGTTTGGCGGTTATCTCCCCGTAGATGGCATGCTCTATCCTGACGTCAATAACAGTTGCGCCGAAGTCGACAATTGTATAAAGCTCCTCGCGCATTTCGTCAGCGGTGTGTCTGCATGCGATTATACCTGTGAACGGAAAGACATTGTCATTTTCAGATATCTCCATTATATATCCTTTAGGTGTTGCAAGGATATCCAGTCCGGATGCTCTGAGTATTGCCACATCGCCAACGATTATCTGGCGGCTTACTGACAGCTCATTTGCAAAATATGCAGCTGTAACCGGTTTTGAGGCACTCTGGAGTTCTTTTTTGATAAATTTTCTGCGTTCTGCGGCAGAGATATCTTTACTGCTGTTTTTTTTCATAGGTTCACTGTGCCTCCTGTCTGTAATATGTGCAAATGGCGAATTGCCGGCAGACGCTGCAGCTGCAGCGCTGACTGCCGGCAGGAAATGTTGATCAAACCGGCGGAACTGCGGATGCGCTGAAAATCTGCAGCTTAATCATGCAGAGATATTATGCCGGCCTGCGGTTTTATTATGCTAACATAATAGCATAATATGTTTTTTTAAGCAAATAAATAAAAAAGAATATATACAAGTATATTGATAACTGTATATACACTCTGTTACAATCATAGGGACGGTCAGTCAGACCGGATAAAATCAAGAAAGGAGTGTACCGGATCATAATCGGCGGCCGCAGGCACCGCGGGTGCGGAGCATGCGGATATGACGAGATCTGCAGATCTGCAGATATGCCGCAGCGAGCAAAGACGCATTAATCGCACAGCAGCAGAGCATTTAAGAAAATGATCGGGTGCAGAAAAAATGGAAGGTAAAGAAACATCAGTCAAGAAAGAAAGCTTTTTTAAACGTAAGAATATTGAGATATCGGTAAAGCGGTATCTGCAGGATGCCCTCTCAGCCATGGCTCTGGGACTGTTCGGCTCACTGCTTATCGGTGTTATTTTCGATACAATAGGTGTGCAGACGGCAAATCTGTTCGGTGATAATACGATATCAGCATTCTGTGTGGAGGTCGGTGCTCAGGCAAAGACTTACATGGGCGCAGCAATAGGTGTTGCGGTGGCATGGAGTCTTAAAAGTCCGCCGCTTGTGCTCTTTACAAGTGTCGTGACAGGTATGATGGGCGCGAGCATGACAGGCTTCGGAATAGATGTGTCCGGAGGTCCTGCCGGAGCGTTCCTGGCAGTTGCCGTAGGCGCGGAGCTGGGAAAAATGGTATCAAAGGAAACTAAAGTTGACATACTGGTCACTCCTGCTGTAACATTGATATCGGGAGCGATAGTTGCAAAATTTGCAGGACCGGCAATAGGCTGGTGCCTGATGAGACTGGGTGATCTGATTATGACCGCTACAGAATGGCAGCCGTTTGCTTTCGGAATAGTAATATCGGTAATAGTAGGGCTTGTACTCACAGCACCGGTTTCGAGCGCTGCGCTCTGCATAATGCTGGATCTCAGCGGACTGGCGGCAGGAGCGGCAACTGTAGGATGCTGCGCGCAGATGATAGGATTCGCTGTCGCAAGCTACAAAGAAAACGGTGTCGGCGGTCTGGTGGCACAGGGGCTGGGAACATCCATGCTTCAGGTTTCGAATATTATAAAGAACCCGTGGATTCTTGTTCCGGCAACGCTGGCGGGTGCGATAATCGGACCTCTTTCGACATGTGTGTTCAAGATGACAAATATTCCTGTCGGTGCAGGTATGGGAACGTCAGGCCTGGTAGGACAGATCGGTACATTTAATTCAATGGGATTTTCCGTTGATACATTGTGGAAGGTTCTGCTGCTGCAGATTGTACTTCCGGCAGTGCTCACAATCATAATCGATAAGTTCCTGCGTAAAACCGGTAAAATCAAAGACGGAGATTACAAACTGGAGTTATAATATGGACAGGGAAATCTGGGACAAAGCAGTCGAATTTCACGGACATACGTGCGGAGGGCTTGCCCTTGGAGTGAGAGCAGCTATGGAGGCACAGAAACGATTTGCAAAGGAGCGCTGCCGCGATGAAGAAATCGTATGCATTGCCGAAAATGATGCATGCGGCGTGGATGGAATACAGTCGGTGCTGGGATGCACACTGGGTAAAGGCAATCTGATTTATCACGGCACAGGCAAATTTGCATTCACTTTTTTTGACAGAGATACCGGCGAAAGCTTCAGGCTCATGGCAAAGGATAAGAAGCCGGGTCTGCATGGAAGTGAATATATTGAATATGTGCTGAATGCGCCTTTGGAAGAAGTGTTCGACGCAGGTGAAGCGAGAGTCAGCTTGCCGGAAAAAGCCAGATCAATCAGATCTGTAAAATGCAGCATATGCGGCGAGCCGGCGGCAGAGACAAAGATGCGTGTGCGTGACGGCAGACCCGTGTGCATAGACTGCTTCAGCAGTTATGACAGAGGCTGGAAGTAAAGGCTGAATGCAGCAGCCGCAGAGATAAAAGACAGAAGAGGCGTCAAAAGGCAGTACAGATGAAGGTTTATTAGAATAACGGTCACAGACGGAGGAGATAATGAGAGTAGCAGTTGTAGACGGACAAGGCGGAGGAATAGGCAGAGCCATAGTAGAAAAGGTGAAAAAAGCCTTTCCGCAGATTGAAGTCATAGCACTCGGCACCAATTCAGTAGCTACCGGTCAGATGCTCAAAGCAGGAGCAGATGATGGAGCAACGGGAGAAAATGCTATAATCCATAATATGCAGCATGTGGACGCAGTTATGGGTGTTGTGGGAATAATCAATGCGAATTCGATGATGGGCGAGATGTCGCCTGCAATGGCATCAGCGATAGGCGGCAGCCACACATATAAGATTCTGCTGCCGATAAACCGATGTCATATACATATAGTCAGCGTAGAAGAATTGTCTGTGAACGGTCACGTGGATAATGCTGTAAAGGCGCTCGGAAATCTCATACAGACGAAATCGATATAAGGCAGAATAAAAAACTCCCGTATCGCCATTGACAGAATCTCCTCAGAGATGTCAGGCAGCGGGAGTTTTGTTTTATTTTTTCTATAAGAAAAATATTTTCAGACCGCAGCCGGCAGAATGCAGTCAGTTCATGTGTTATATCAGATCATGAAATTTGAATGAAGATCTGCCCTCGGCATAGTCGGCTACAATCTGACCGTTTCCGACGAGTCTGTATTTGTAGGTAACAAGACCATCGAGTCCTACAGGCCCCCTGGCGTGTATCTTGCCTGTGCTTATTCCGACCTCAGCGCCGAATCCGTATCGGAATCCGTCTGCGAATCTTGTGGAGCAGTTCAGATATACTCCTGCAGAGTCTACAAGTGACATGAATTTCTCAGCTGAATCCTTATCCTCGGTTATGATACAGTCGGTATGGTGTGAGCCGTATCTGTTTATATGATTTATAGCCTCATCTATGTCATTAACGACTTTCACGGTAAGTATATAATCGAGATATTCTGTTTCATAATCTTTTTCTGTGGCAGGTTCACATTTTATCAGACCCATCGATGCAGCGTCACATCGGTATTTTATTCTGCTGCCGGACGCATCGGAAAGCATCGGAATCAGCAGGTCGGCGATATCCTTGTGAACAAGCAGAGTTTCCGCGGCATTGCATGCGGCTGCATACTGAGTCTTTGAATCGATGATAATCGGAATTGCCTTTTCTATGCTTGCAGCCCCATCGACATATATATGGCATATACCATCGGCGTGACCCATTACGGGAATCTTTGAGTTTTCCATGATATACTGCACGAACTGATTTGAGCCCCTCGGTATCAGAAGATCCACATAATCGTGGCATTTGAGCAGCTCGCTGATTTCGGCCCGATCCTCGATGAGTACCGCAAAGTGCTCAGGCAGGCCGGCTTTTATGCATGCATCATATATCACATCGTAAAGAGCCCGGTTTGTGCGCTTTGCTTCACTGCCGCCCTTGAGAATGATACAGTTGCCGCTTTTTATGCAGAGTGACGCAATCTGTACAAGTGCATCGGGTCTTGATTCAAAGATGACTCCAATGACTCCGATAGGGCATGTTACTTTTGTCAGTACGAGACCGTCATCGAGCTCACGCTTCAGCAGCTCCTTAAACAGGGGATCCTCCAGACCGATAAGATCATGAATTCCTTCCGTACATACAGAAAGCTTGTGTTCGTCAAATTTCAGTCTGTTTACAATAGGATCGGCAAGTGAGTTTTCCTTTGCCGCCGCAAGGTCAAGCTCATTGGCTTTAAAAATTCCGGCCTTGTTTTCATCCAGCGCCTTTGCCACTGCCTCAAGTGCATTGTTTCTTGTTTCTTCACTCAGTGAAGCCATGGCAAAGCTGTCGCTTTTAACCTGTTTGATACTGTCGATAAAATCCATGTGATTTTTCCTTTCATAAGTTTCTGATAAACGATTTGATAAAATCTCTGATAAACTGATTTATTTCCATATAATTTCTGCGGTCGTGGTCTTCAAGTACCACAAAGCCGCTGCTGTATGCAGGATAAATCCGGAAGTCATCCCTGTTAAGCCCCGCGGCATCAAGATCGGCTATAACGAGTCCCGAATCACGTATAACCGGAAATTTCATGCAGAAAGCACGGTCTTTTCTGCTGAAGTGAATTTCAGCCCGGCAGCGTCCGAATTCGAATCCTGTATAGTCAAACGGTGCAGTGCGCTGGATACCGCTCACGGTCATGAAAGAGCCTGAAATGGTGATTTTTTCAACTGTTACGCCGCATACAGGAAATCCCAGATGGAACATAGCTTTGTGAAAATCCGTTTTGCTTATAACCTTGAGCAGCCTGCAGAGCTGCAGTACATCGTCGCTGTTATGCAGCAGAATTTTTCTGCAGAGCATGTCATCGCCGTTTTTTTCATACAGGTCGTAAAGCTCAATGCTGTCTGCGCCTGAAATCTCATCGGTTCGGGTCTGCCACAGTCCCATATAATTTTCAACGGTTTTCTGTTTCAGATTGGGAACGAATTTCTTTACGGGTGAGTGACCGTTGAGTATAAGATAAAGATCCAGATTATAGGGGGTGCAGCCGCCTCTTGAAAAACTGCCGAGCCTCTTGTTGACGAACGGCATATCGAAGTGCCGGCCGTTGTAGGTGATAATCATATCAAGCTTTGAGATTTCTGATGCAAAATCTGCAAGTGCCTCACGTTCTTCACTGCGCTTTTCCGCAAAGAACTGATGCAGCGTCATGCTCTGAAGGTCGAGCAGACCGCCGAGTATGAACTTGTTCCTCGCAGGGTTCAGACCTGTTGTTTCTATGTCGAGGACTCCGGCGCGCATACCCCTGAAGTAAAAGTCCAGGAGACTGCTTTTATAAACAGAATCCGTGCATTGCATTGTTAAATGTTTCATAATGGATATTATAACAAGAGCGTGTGTTGAAATAAAGAAAAATCTGAAGTCTTTTCGGCAGCGGTCAGTATGAAAGCAGAGTCGCACATTGTCTGCGGGTTTATATAACGGGAGTGAATTCAGATACCGTGCCCGTATCTGTATAAGACACAGCGCCCGTATTTATACAAGATACAGTACCCGTGTTTCTGCAATAAAACAAAAGAGACCAAAAGGTCTCTTCTGTTAAAAGGGGTATTGGGATTAGAGATTAATGAGGCTATCAGGGGGATAACCTCAGCTAAATTATAAGTTACTTAATAGAAAAATGCAAGTAAAAGTCGAAAAAAATTATAATTCACAAGGTGCATCTTTTGTAAAAATGCGTTTTGAACATTACCCGCTGCCCTTTACCTTTTGCAGCTCTTGTTGTATAATTTTCAAGTCGGCAAATCGTTCAGCCGACAGGAGGCAAAGAAATGGAACAGTTAAAAAACTGCATTCTCGACAGCAGAAAAATTGTTATCAAAATAGGAAGCAATGTACTTTCGGATAAAAACGGTGCTGTCAACAGAGATGTTATACATAATATAGCTGAACAGGTGAATTCTCTTATTGCGATGGGCAAGCAGGTGATACTTGTATCATCGGGAGCGGGCATCTGCGGTGTCGGAGCCATCAATAAATGGAGCAGGCGAGGCGACATCAACTATAAGCAGGCGCTGTGTGCAATCGGACAGGTGGAGCTGCTGATGGCATATAAGGAATACTTCGGTGATTACGGCATACATGTGGCGCAGATGCTTCTTACAAGGGATGATTTCAACGATAATCACAGAACATTGAATATACGGAACACGATGTTCACTCTGATAGATGAAGGAGTTGTGCCGATTATCAACGAAAATGACACTGTATGCGTGGAGGAAATCAAAATCGGAGACAATGATACGCTGGCGGCACTGACGTCTATTCTGTGGAACTCGGATCTCATGATAATACTCAGTGACATAGACGGCGTGTTCGACAAGGATCCTAAGGCAAATCCGGATGCAGAACTGATAGAAACCGTGGAAAGCGCCGAAAAGCTGCTTGCATCAATCAGCATAGGCGAAAAGAGCAGTTTCGGTACAGGCGGGATACAGACAAAGATAGAGGCGGCATCAAAGGTCAATAAATTCGGGATACCTATGCTTCTGCTCAACGGGTCAGAAAAAGATATCATTAAGAAAAGCATTGAAGGAAACGGCAGGGGAACTCTGTTTCTGGGAACAATCAGCAAATAAATCTGAGACCGGATTTATGTTCGTCAGCCGCGGACGAATCCGGTGCAGTAAACGGGCAGATGAGAAATACAGCCGGATTGTGAAACCGTATACAAAAGATCAAGAGGTGATTTGAATGAAAAAAATTGGATTTATAGGAATCGGCAATATGGGAGGTGCTATTCTTTCGGGATATGCGAAATCAGAAAACGCAGAAAACGTGCAGCTTCTGGCCTTCGATATGAATAGTGAACTCTGTATGAAAAGGAAAGAGCAGATTCCTAAGCTGGAGCTCTGCAGCAGCGGAAGCGAGCTTTGCAGAAAATCCGATACGATAATCATAGGTGTAAAGCCGCAGGTAATAACCGGTGTGCTTGAAGAAATAGCGGAGGCATACGACAGCAGCAAAACTGTTATATCCATGGCCGCAGGAATCAGCATCAGAAAAGTTCAGAGCTGCCTCGGAGACGAAGCCGGAATAATAAGAATCATGCCTAATACCCCGGCAATGGTCGGAGAGGCAATGGTGGCTATGTGCCGCAATGAAAATGTAAGCGATGAGACATTTGAAGAAGCGACAGAAATTTTTTCAGGCATAGGCAGGGCCGAACACGTGGATGAAAGCCTCATAGACTGCGTGATAGGAGTCAGCGGCAGCAGTCCTGCATATACGTACATGTACATACAGGCGCTGATTGAGGAGGCCGCGGCGCAGGGCATGGACGAGCGGAAGGCAAGAGTGTTTGCAGCTCAGTCAGTGCTGGGAGCGGCGAAAATGGTGCTGGAAAGCAGTGAGTCTGTTGAGCAGCTCAGAATAAATGTATGCTCGCCGAACGGTACGACAATAGAAGCAGTGAATACACTTTTCGAGAACGGCTTCATGGAAAATGTCAAGGAAGGCTTCCGTGCCGCTGTGAAAAGATCCATTGAAATGGGGAAGGAGCAGCAATGATTTTTGAAGAGAAGAAAATAAGCAGCGAGCGTATATACGAGGGTGCTATTCTTAATGTCAGACGTGATAAAGTCACTGCTGTAAAGGGACACGCCTATCGTGAGATAATAGAGCATAACGGTGCAGTGGCGATGATTGCGGTGAAGGACAACGGCAATATTGTTCTTGTAAAGCAGTATCGTTATGCATGCGGCAGAGAAGTACTTGAAATCCCTGCAGGAAAAATCGACAAGGGTGAAGCTGATCCGCAGCAGGCAGCCTGCCGGGAGCTTAAGGAAGAGACCGGCTATACGGCAGAGAACATAAAGTATCTCGGCAAAATCAACCCGAGTGTGGCATATTCGGAAGAGGTTATCTATATTTATGCGATGACACAGCTTACAGACGGTGAGCAGAATCTCGATGAGGACGAGGCCATTAATGTTGTTGAAATGCCGTTTGCAGAGGCTTATGAAATGGCGGCAAAGGGAGAACTCGTTGACGCGAAAACAGTGGCGGGTCTTCTTATGGCGAAAGAACAGCTCCGGGATCTGCCGATTATCAGATAAGGACAGGGAGGTCTATGTACACTAAAGATTTTATAGAATATCTGCAGAAGGAACGCAGGATGTCAAAAAACACGCTGGAGGCATATAACCGTGATGTTATTGAATTCGTGGGATTTGAAGGCTCCAGAGGAATGAGCGACATACTTGAAACTACGAGTACAGAGATAGTTGCCTTTCTGCATCATCTGAAAATTTCGGGGAAATCCGCAGCGACAGTAAACCGGAAGCTGGCATCTGTGAGGGCGTTTTTCAATTACCTTATCGAGGCCGGACTTATAAAAACGAACCCGACAGCCAATATCAAGGCACCGAAAATAGAAAGAAAGAAGCTGGATTATCTGGAAATAGCAGAAATCGACAAGCTGCTTGCGGTGCCTGACGATTCCGTGAAGGGCATAAGAGACAGAGCTATTTTAGAGGTGCTGTATGCAACGGGTATACGAGTAAGTGAGCTGATAGAGGCTGATCTGGAGGATATAAATCTCAGAATGGGATTCATCACATGTGACGGTGAGCAGAGCAAGCCGAGAATTGTTCCGCTGGGCAGACCGTCGAGAGCTGCACTTGAAAATTACATATATGACAGCAGACCAAAGCTTGTGAAGGATAATACCGATGAAACTGCATTGTTTGTAAATTACTGCGGGAAGCGGATTACAAGACAGGGACTGTGGAAAATACTGAAGGAATACGGCGAAAAGGCAGGTATTGAACAGAAGCTGACGCCTAATATCATACGGACATCATTTGCGGTGCATATGCTGCAGAACGGAGCAGATCTGAAATCACTGCAGGAGCTCATGGGGCACGAGGATATAACTGCAACGCAGGTATATCTTTCAGTAACGAAAAACCGCATAAAGGATGTTTATGACAAGACGCATCCGAGAGCATAAGTGATGCTTGCCTCCCGGCAGGTCAGGGAATTAATGCTGTGTACGAAAAAAAGTGCTTGAGCCGCCGGTGTGTTTTGTAGTATAATAACTTGGTATTACGGGCGGTCCTCTGGTCGTATGAAAAAAGTCATAGCCAAGAACGTCTTGAGTTAAGGAGGAAGAATCAATGAACGTATTAGATTCAGTTGTACAGGAATATCTCAAAACTGATATACCTGAGTTCGGCGTAGGTGACACTGTAAAGGTGCACGTTAAGATTAAAGAAGGAAACAGAGAAAGAATTCAGATATTTGAAGGCTTTGTTTTAAAGAGACAGAACGGCGGCATCGGCGAGACATTTACAGTAAGAAGAATTGCTTCAGGTGTAGGCGTTGAAAAGACATTCCCGCTTCATTCACCGCTGGTTGAAAAAATCGAGGTTGTAAGAAAAGGTGATGTCAGAAGAGCAAGACTTCACTATATGCGTGAAAGAACAGGTAAAGCAGCTAAGATTAAGACAAAAGAAGACTAATAAAGAAAAGAGAGGAGCCTTAGGGCTCCTTTTGATTATAGGGCGGCAGACCCGTAACGGGGAAGCATAGAGAACGCCGGAGGGCGCATCATTCGGGAAGGGCGGAATCAATGGAAAATATAAACTGGTACCCCGGGCATATGAAAAAAACCCGGGAGCTGATACAGCAGAATCTCGGACTAGTGGACGCTGTCATAGAGGTAATAGACGCAAGGATACCTGTTTCAAGCAGGAATCCTGTAATAGATGAAATAATAAAAAACAAGCCGCGTATCATTGTTATGAACAAGAGCGACCTCGCCGACAGCCGTATAAGCAGAATGTGGGAGGAATATTTCACGAATGAAGGCTGCACAGCGCTTTCCATGAACTGTATGAGCGGATCCGGCGTAAAGCAGCTTTTCGGACTGCTTGAAAAGATGGAGGCGGAAAAAAACAGAGAGCGAAGCATGCGCAAACCATTCAGACTGATGATAGTGGGGGTGCCGAATGCAGGCAAATCATCGCTCATCAACAGGATGACGGGAAGGAAAAGCGCACAGACAGGAGACAGACCCGGAGTGACGCGGGGCAAACAGTGGCTGAAGCTCAGGAATGGCATGCAGCTTCTGGATACGCCGGGGATACTCTGGCCGAAGTTTGAGGATCCGAAGGCAGGACTGGCGCTTGCATTCTGCGGCTCTATCAAGGACGAAATACTTGATGTGCCGACACTCGGCATGGAACTGATCGGTGTACTGGCTGAGCGGTATCCGGATATGCTGAAGGAACGCTACAAGCTGGATGAAATTGCAGAGGCACCGCTTGAGAATATGGAAAATATCGCAGTGAAAAGAGGCTGCATTCTGCCCGGAAAACGAATCGATTATGAACGTACAGGCAGGATGGTGCTTGACGAGTTCAGAGGTGCGAAAATAGGCAGGATAACGCTCGAAGCACCGGACGAATCTAATTAAAAGCACCGGAGTCAAGGCGTTCGTGTGAAGCTGTATATGCCGGCAGAACGGGAAAGCTTAAAGAAAAGGCTGAAAAACCAGCGATTCAGGGCTTGACATATCAGAAAGGAAAAAGTGCCGATATGGGTATGACAAAGGCGGAAAGACTTGAAAAGCAGAAGCAGCGCCTCAGGGAAATGAAACAGTATGAGGCGGAACTGCATGCACGGGGATATGTAAATATTGCAGGAGTCGATGAAGTGGGGCGCGGTCCGCTTGCAGGGCCGGTAGTGGCTGCTGCGGTTGTCCTGCCTGAAGATTTTGACGTATTGGGAGTAGACGATTCAAAGAAGCTTTCGGAAAAAAGGCGCGAGGAGCTTTACGATGTTATACTGGAAAAGGCCGCTGCATACGGCATAGGAATGGCCGGTCACGATGTGATAGATGAAATAAACATTCTGCAGGCCACAAAACAGGCCATGAGACAGGCGCTGGAGGAGCTCGGAAGGAAGCTACGGGATAAAACCGGTACAGGAGTGGATTATGTTCTTTTTGACGCTGTAAAAATGGAGAATCTTCAGATCCCGCAGGAGGCTGTGATAAAAGGCGACAGCAAAATGCTTTCGATTGCAGCCGCATCTATAGTCGCAAAAGTGACGCGTGACAGGATGATGGCTGAGTATGCCAGGAAATTTCCGGGATACGGATTCGAAAAAAACAAAGGATACGGAACAAAGCAGCACTATCAGGGAATAGATCGTCAGGGAATATGTCCGATACACAGAAAAACATTCCTGAAAAAATATTTCGAATGATAAGACAGCTTAAAGTAAAAGCTTGCCTGAGGGCTGTTTTCATGGTATTATAAAGTCGTTATACGACTGACGGTAATAGTGGAATCGACCACGTGAAGTATAATGAAACAGTGAGCCGACCGTCTGGGCAGAGGAGCCCGGACAGTCTGGCTCTTTTCACATCTGAAGGCGGCGTGCAGCGGAAATGCATGATTTTCAGCAAAGCAGAGATGTGCATGCTGCCGGAGCCGGCAGACAGCCGGCAGAAAAGCGAAAGGAAGAGAGAATTATGGAAATCAAGAGTGACATCCAGATAGCACAGGAAACAGAGATGAAGAACATTCAGGAGATAGCTGCTTCCGCAGGCCTGGACAGCAGATACATAGAGCTCTACGGAAATTACAAGGCTAAGGTCGATTACAGCTTACTGGATGACAAAAAAGACGAAAAAGACGGAAAGGTGATACTTGTGACTGCGATATCGCCGACACCGGCAGGCGAGGGTAAGACGACAACCACAGTAGGACTTGCCGATGCACTGAGAAGAATCGACAAGAATGTACTCGTCGCACTCAGAGAACCGTCGCTCGGACCGGTATTCGGAGTCAAGGGCGGCGCTGCAGGCGGCGGATATGCACAGGTAGTACCGATGGAGGATATAAATCTGCACTTTACGGGAGACATGCATGCGATAGGTGCTGCGAACAATCTTCTGGCAGCAATGCTTGACAATCACATTCAGCAGGGAAATGAGCTGAGAATAGACCCGAGAAGAATCACATGGAAGCGATGTGTGGATATGAATGACAGACAGCTCAGATTTATAACCGACGGACTCGGCGGCAAGGCAAACGGCACTCCGAGAGAAGACGGATTTGATATAACGGTTGCCAGTGAGATTATGGCAATTTTATGTCTGGCTTCAGGAATAGACGATCTGAAGGAGAGAATTTCGAAAATAATCGTAGGCTACAGCTATGATAATGAACCGGTGACAGCAGGACAGCTCAATGCACAGGGGGCAATGACAGCTTTGCTCAAGGATGCGCTCAAGCCTAATCTTGTGCAGACTCTCGAGCATACGCCTGCATTCATACACGGCGGACCTTTTGCAAATATCGCACATGGCTGCAATTCTGTCATGGCGACAAGAATGGCGATGAAAATGGCAGATTATGTCGTTACAGAGGCGGGATTCGGAGCTGATCTCGGTGCAGAGAAATTCCTGGATATCAAATGCAGAATGTCAGGCATCAGACCGTCTGCCGTAGTAGTGGTGGCGACTGTCAGAGCTCTGAAGCATCACGGAGGAGCGGCAAAGGGAGAACTTGGCACAGAAAATCTCGAGGCACTGGAAAAGGGACTTCCTAATCTGCTCAGACATGTCAGCAACATAACAGATGTATACGGTCTGCCTGCTGTAGTGGCAATCAACAGGTTCCCTACGGATACAGAGGCCGAGCTGAAGCTTGTGGAAGACAAGTGCAGGGAGCTCGGTGTCAATGTGGCTCTCAGTGAAGTATGGGGCAAAGGCGGCGAAGGCGGCATTGCGCTGGCAGAAGAAGTAGTGAGACTCTGCGATACAGAAAACAGTTTCAGATTCGCTTATGAATCAGATATGACAATAGAAGAAAAAATAAGAGCTATTGCACAGAAGGTATATCATGCAGATGATATAAATATTCTGCCGGCAGCGATGAAGCAGCTCAGGCAGCTTGAAGACCTGGGATTCGGAGAAGTGCCGATCTGCATTGCGAAGACGCAGTACAGCTTTTCGGATGACCAGACGCTTCTCGGAGCACCGGACGGATTTGTTCTGACGGTAAGAAATCTCAAGGTGTCAGCGGGTGCAGGCTTCATAGTAGCTCTTACGGGAGATATAATGACAATGCCGGGACTTCCTAAGAGGCCGGCTGCAGAGAAAATAGATGTAGACAGCACAGGAAAGATTTCAGGACTTTTCTGATACAGAAAAGATTTCACGGACAGCTGCCCGAAAGCCGGCTGATGACATAAGCCACAGGAGGAAATATGCTTTATACGGATTTGACATGCAGACAATTCATTGATGATACAGCCGGAAAATCACCGGTGCCGGGAGGCGGCAGTGTTTCGGCACTTGTCGGCGCACTCGGAGCAGCACTGGGCAGGATGGTCGGTTCGCTCACACTGGGAAAGAAAAAATATGCGGACGTCCAGGCTGAAATGCTGGAGCTTGTACGGGAGGCAGATAAGCTTCAGGCTGAGCTTCTCGGACTCGTCCAGGCTGACATAGATGTATTCAGACCGTTGTCTGAGCTTTACAGCATGAAGGCAGAGACCGATGCGGAAAAAGAAAAGAAAGAAGCGCTTCTTGAGGAGGCGCTGGAAAACGCATGCAGGATTCCGATCAGCATAATCGAAAAATGCGGCAGAGCGATAGAGCTTTCGAAGGAATTCGCCGAAAAAGGTTCAAAGCTTGCTGTGAGTGATGCGGGGGCGAGTGCGATAATATGCAAAGCCGCACTTCAGGCGGCCAGTCTCAACGTGTATATCAATACGGGCTCCATGGC
The DNA here is from genome assembly GCA_963614095.1 of Bacteroidaceae bacterium. Lineage (GTDB taxonomy): Bacteria > Bacillota > Clostridia > Peptostreptococcales > Anaerovoracaceae > Lentihominibacter. The sequence goes on along the minus strand of CAVECM010000002.1, from coordinate 24,363 downwards.
AAACAGAAAACGTGCCGATGAGCTTAATACCATATGTGCGATGCATATGATGAATTATGCGACACTGGCAGACGAAGTGTTTGAAATTGTTTCCGATCAGCTGCGGAGGTGACATATGACGGAAATCCTGAGAGGAAAGCCTGCAGCAGACAGGTTAACCGAAAAAAATGTGATGAGAACGAAAGAACTCAGAAAAAGGGGTGTGTATCCGGTACTGGCAATGGTAAGGCTGGGAGAAAACCCGGGGGATTTATCCTACGAAAGAGGCGCAATGAAGCGTGCCGCAGAATCAGGCGTTGCCGTGAGACAGTTTGTTTACGATGACAAAATCACACAGGATTATCTGCTTGCGGAGATTGACAAGATAAATCATGATGACAGCATACACGGAGTTCTGATATTCAGACCTCTTCCCCATCACATTGATGAAAATGCAGTGTGCAGCAGGCTCGCACCTGAAAAAGACGTGGACGGAATCACGGCCGGCTCGATGGCAGGAGTGTTCATGGGTACTGATGAAGGATTCCCGCCCTGCACAGCAGAGGCATGCATGGAGCTGCTGGATTATTACGGCATCAGTCCGGAAGGCAGACGTGCGGCTGTTATCGGAAGGAGTCTTGTAATAGGCAGACCGGCAGCTATGATGCTGATGCACAGAAATGCGACAGTGACAATCTGTCACAGCAGGACAGGAACCGATACGATGCGCTCAATCGGCCGGGATGCGGATATCATCGTTGCCGCTGCAGGCAAGGCGAAAATGATCGGGGCGGACATTGCCGGAGAGGGCAAGGTTATAATAGATGTCGGCATTAATGTTGACGAGGACGGCAGGCTTTGCGGTGATGTCAGCTATGATGAACTGGAGAAAACCGCAGCTGCGATAACGCCGGTGCCGGGAGGCGTGGGCAGTGTGACTACCGCAGTGCTGATGAAGCACGTTATTGAAGCGGCGGCGAAGAAACACAGATAAAATGTTCCGGACAGAGGACAGACATAAATAAGACTGAAAGGCAGAAGCGTAAAACAGCGATATCTGCCTTTTTCTGATTTTTTTCGCTTCTTTTGCATATACGGCCGGCTCAAAGCTACTTTACTTTTTAGGCTATTCAATGTATATTAAAAGGTAGCAGATTTTCAGGAAGAAGGTATTCATACAGAGATGAAAATATTGTATTTTGACTGCAGCGGAGGCATCAGCGGAGATATGCTGCTGAAAGCTGCAGCTGATTTGAGCGGATGCTCAGATGAAATATACAGAAAAATAGATGATATGAAGTCGGAAAATATGCACTGCAGCAGTCATAACAGCAGCAGCGGACATGATGATTCCTGCAGCAGCAATCCGGATAATAGTCATGGATATCATGCTCACGGCAGAAGCTATGACGCGGTAAAGAAAATAATAGCCGAAAGCAGCTTTTCGGAGGCCGCGAAGGCTGCCGCTGCATGTATATATGAATGTATCGCAAAGGCAGAGGCAAAGGTACACGGAGCAGATCTTGAGACTGTGCATTTTCATGAAGTCGGCAGAGATGAGGCGGTAATGAATGCACTGGCAGTCGGAATGGCAGTCGAATTGATATCGCCGGATAAGATTCTGACATCGCCGATATACGATGGAAAGGGCACGATTCTCTGCAGCCATGGAGAAATCAGTGTGCCGGTACCTGCCGTAATGGCTTTGCGTGAAAGCTGCAGCTACGATTTCAGAACTGCAGATGTCAATACAGAAATGGTCACACCTTCAGGGCTTGCGGGACTAATGGGTATAGGAACGGAGCCGTCTGAACCGGAGAAGAATATCTTTTCCGGCGCGAGGATATTGAAAGAGACTGAAGCAAAAGGAAAAAGAGATACAGGATTGCCGGGACTGAGGGCATATATCCTGGAAAAACAGGAGGGATCTGACGATGGAACAGCCGAAGCCGGTGAAAAATCCGGCGCTTAAGAAAGCAATAGAAAATGCGAAGAAGGATCCGGGGATGGAGAACTCGGTACGTCTTCTGAATGAAGTGGTTAAAGCAAAGCTGCTTATACCGGTTTCAATGGACAAGGATCCGCAGTATGACAGAAAACTTGAGGAAGTTGTGCTGGAAAAGGATACACGTATAAGCTTTGAACTGATAAAATCAACTGCAGGAGCTCTGTATTACCCGGTATTCACTGACGGCGAGGAAATGCTCAAGTGCGAAATCGAAAAAGATCAGCACAGCATGATTGTTAATTTTGACGACCTCGCAGCGATACTGCTGATGCCTCAGAGCGGAATTGCCGGTTTTACAATCAATCCTATGAGTGATAATATCTGCTTCAGCAAGGAGATGGTGGCATCTATGAAGCGGGATATGGAGAATGAGAGAGAGGACAGATAGTGAGAAGCTTTATAATCGTCATCTGGATTGTTATCGCGGCGCTTTTTCTGTATACACCTGCGGAGGCATATATATCGGGACAGCCCGAAAGTGAGATCGCGGCAGTGATATTAAAGGAATCAGAGGCCGAGGATATACAGATAACTGCAGCTGAGGAACACGGCATACGCTCTGTATATGCGTTCAGAGCGGGAGATGATTTCGGTGTGGCAGTGTTTTCGCACTTTGCCGGCAGATATGATTATGAAGAAGGTATGATGTCTAACGGGGATGAGCATATAGATGTTAATCTGGATACAGGATGGGATATGTATCAGTACAGAGTCACTGCAGACGGAATACAGCAGGTGGGATATCAGAGATTCGGCGGAATATACAGAATGTATGCAGCTGCAGCAGTGGTAATGCTGTTTTTCAGTATTGCAGCGGGAGTATACAGCTCGGCGGCGAAAAAACGCAGAAGAGACAGACACCGCAGGTCAGCGGAATGGACGGATGCGCTGAGATAGTACAGAAGAATATACATCGCATAATTTATATTGCGCATACATAATAATCAACAGGCATATGAGCCCGGGGCAATAAGGCATTGGCCTTGAGGCAGTAAGGAGAGTTATATAAGATGGAAAAAAACCTTGACAAAACATACGATCCCAAAAAATTTGAAGACAGGATCTACGACATGTGGGAAAAAAGCGGTGCATTCAGAGCTGAATGTGATCCTGACAAGAAACCATTCACTATTGTGATGCCGCCTCCTAATATAACAGGACAGCTGCACATGGGGCATGCACTGGATCAGACTCTGCAGGACGTGCTGACAAGATTCAAGAGACTTCAGGGGTACAGTGCACTGTGGCTGCCGGGAAGCGACCATGCCAGCATAGCTACTGAAGTGAAGGTGGTAAACAGAATCAGAGAGGAAGAAGGTCTTGAAAAAGAAGACCTCGGCAGAGAGGAATTTCTCAAAAGAGCATGGGCCTGGAAAAAAGAATTCGGCGGAAAAATTACAAAGCAGTGCCGAAAGCTCGGTGATTCGTGTGACTGGAGCAGAGAACGCTTCACTATGGACGAGGGCTGCAATAAAGCTGTAAATCACTTTTTCGTGAGACTTTACGAAAAAGGACTCATATACAAAGGCAACAGACTGATAAACTGGTGTCCGCAGTGCGGCACATCTCTTTCGGATGCAGAGGTAGAGCATGAGGATAAGAACGGTCTGTACTGGTACTTCAGATATCCTGCCGCTGACGGAGGCGAAGGCATTGTAGTAGCGACATCGAGACCAGAGACAATGTTCGGAGACGTTGCGATAGCAGTGCATCCGAGTGATGAAAGATACAAGGATATGGTGGGAAAGAATGTTATTCTTCCGCTTGTCGGCAAGGAAATTCCGATTATAGCCGATCCTTATCCTGATCCCGAAAAGGGAACCGGTGCCGTAAAAATAACACCGGCACATGACCCTAACGACTTTGAGGTCGGCCAGAGAAACGGACTTGAGAATCTTTCATGTATAAATCCGGACGCTACAATGAACAGCCTTGCAGGAAAGTATGAGGGCATGGACAGATACGAATGCAGAAAAGCATGGGTCAAGGATCTCGAGGAGGCCGGATATCTGGTAAAGACAGAAGAAAAGGTTATTCCTGTCGGAGAATGCTACAGATGCAGAACCGTTGTGGAACCGATGCTGTCCGACCAGTGGTTTGTGAAAATGGAGGAGCTGGCAAAGCCTGCAATCGAAGCGGCAAAAAACGGCGACCTGCAGCACGTACCGGAACGATTTGAAAAAACATATATGCACTGGCTTGAAGAAATCAGAGACTGGTGTATTTCAAGACAGCTCTGGTGGGGGCACAGAATCCCGGCATATTACTGCCAGGAATGCGGTGAAGTCATGGTTGCCGAGATTGCTCCTTGCAAATGCAGCAAGTGCGGCAGCACTGATATAAAGCAGGATGAAGATGTGCTCGACACATGGTTCTCATCAGCACTCTGGCCGTTCTCCACACTCGGATGGCCGGAAGAGACAGAGGATTTCAAATACTTCTATCCGACAGATGTACTTGTCACAGGATATGACATAATTTTCTTCTGGGTAGTAAGAATGGTTTTCTCGGCACTTGAGACTACAGGTAAATCACCGTTCAAATACGTGTACGTGCATGGACTCGTGAGAGATGCACAGGGCAGAAAGATGAGCAAATCGCTTGGAAACGGCATAGATCCGCTTGAAATCATAGATCAGTACGGTGCGGATGCACTCAGGTTCATGCTGACGACAGGCATCACTCCGGGTAATGACATGAGATTCAAGACGGACAGACTTGAATCAGCAAGAAACTTTGCAAACAAACTCTGGAATGCTTCAAGATTTGTTATCATGAATCTGCAGAATGAGGACGGCAGCTTTAAAGAGATGGCCGATCTTGAGAATCTTGCGCAGGCAGCGCTGCAGGATGAAGACAAGTGGATGATTTCCAGAGTCAATGATGCTGTGAAATACATAACGGATACAATGGAAAAATTCGATCTGGCGCTTGCAGGACAGAGGGCATATGATCTGATATGGAATGAGTTCTGCGACTGGTACATCGAAATTGTCAAGGGCAGACTTTACGGTGACGATGAGGAGGATAAGAAAATCGCAAGAGCTGTTCTGGTGAGGGTGCTCAAGGACATGCTCAGACTGCTTCACCCGTTTATGCCGTATATAACCGAGGAAATATGGACATATCTGCCTAAGGAGGAACCGACCGCCGGAAATCCGGATAATTTCCTGATTAAAGAGACATGGCCGGTTTACAGTGAAGATCTGACATTCCCTGAAGAGACAGAGAAGCTCGATATGGCGATGTCTGTGATAAAGAGCATAAGAAATATCAGAGCAGAGGCGGATGCGGCACCGAGCAGAAAGCTCAGCGCAGTGATATTGTGCGCTGACGGCAGAGAGCCGGTGGTAAAAGCAGGCGAACGTTATATAAAGAAGCTTGCAAACATTACAGATATTACTTTTGCGGCAAGCAAGGCAGACGTGCCTGAAGAGGTAATGTCGGCAGTTGTTGCGGGAGCGGAGATTTTTATTCCGCTGGATGACATAATGGATTATGAAGCCGAGCTCGACAGACTCAGAAAAGAAAAGAAAAAGCTTGAGGGAGAGGTCAAGAGAGTAGTCGGCAAGCTTTCCAACGAGGGCTTCATAAACAAAGCTCCGGAGAAGGTTATCAATGAGGAAAAGGCAAAGCAGGTCAAGTATGAAGAAATGCTCGCAAAGGTATGCGACAGACTTGCTGTTGTAGAGAAAAAGGTAAAATGATCGAGGCTGTAAAAAAAATACATGAATTTGCCAGATTCGGGAGTGTTCTCGGACTGGAAAGAATGAACATGCTGATGAAGAAACTCGGAGATCCGCAGAGAGATCTCCGAGTAATACATATTGCAGGAACTAACGGCAAAGGTTCAGTATGCAAATTTCTCGAATGCGGGCTGCTGGCATGCGGATACAATGCCGGTCTCTACACATCGCCGTTTATAGAAAGCTTTAATGAACGGATAAGACTCGGCGGCGAAAATATTTCAGATGAGGACCTGACAGTATATTCTCAGCGAGTGCTTGACGCGGTGCGGGAAATGGTATCGGAGGGACTGGATTCACCGACGGAATTTGAGGTAATAACAGCGATAGCTTTTCTGTATTTTGCGGAAAAAAAGGCAGATCCGGTTATCCTGGAGGTAGGACTCGGGGGCAGCGGAGATTCGACGAACATCATTAAAAAACCTATGGCGTGTGCGGTCTGCTCTGTTTCATATGACCATATGGACAGACTGGGAAACACTCTGGAGGAAATAGCCGCAGAAAAAGCAGGCATAATCAAGCCGGGCGTGCCGGTCATCTCTAACGTGACAGATCATGAGGCTGCAGCGGTCATAGCAAGGAAGGCATATGAAAACAACTGCCGGCTTTATGATATTTCAAAGACGAAAATAATGATATCGGCAGATACACCGTTTACGCAGACTGTCACTATGGAAATTCTCGGTACGGATTACAGCGATGTTGAGATTTCCATGGTCGGCGCACATCAGGGACAGAACCTTAAGACTGCGCTATGTATAATCGAGGTGCTGCGCAGATCCGGCAGTATAAAGGTGGAACGCAGCAGACTGTACAGCGGCCTTAAGAACGCTGTGCAGCCGGGACGTTTTGAAATCCTGAGAGGCGGCTGTCCGGAGGAAGGCGAGCCTGTTGTCATTGCTGACGGGGCACATAATGCGGCCGGCGCGGCAGCTCTCAGAGATACGATGAAAAGATACTTTGACGGAAAGAAGATTCTTCTTGTAACCGGGATGCTGGCCGACAAGCAGACAGACAGAATTCTGGATGCGTTTATGGATATTACGACTGATATCATAGCGACAGAACCGGACAATCCGAGAAAATACAGTGCAGACGACCTTGCGGGATATCTGACTGCAGCCGGTGCGGATGTGCTGGCGCTGGCAGGCACGGCGGAATGCGTGCCTGAGGCGGAAAAGATATGGAAAGCATATGATGTTGTATTGTTCGCAGGTTCGTTATACCTTATAAGTGACGTAAGGAGGGTATTGAAAAATGACAGACAGAAGCAAAGCTGACAAGATTCTGCTTTATTACAATCCTCATGCGGGGAACGGGATATTCAAGAGTCATCTCGATCATATAATAAGCAGATGCCAGGAGGAAGGTTATCAGCTCATTCCTGTGAGAGCGGCAAAGGGAATAATGATTGACAAGATTCTGTCCGAGATGAATCAGGAGGAATACAGCAGAATAATAGTGGCAGGGGGAGACGGAACAATCAATCTGTGCGTCAATGCCATGGTGAGATATGACATACATCTGCCTATCGCCATACTTCCGGCCGGGACAGCCAATGATTTCGCATATTATTTCGAACTGCCTTCAGATATTGATTATCTGCTGGATATAGCACTCGGAGACAAGACAACACAGGTTGACGTGGGCATTGTAAACAACAAATGCTTTATCAATGTAGCAGCTATGGGTGCGCTGATTGACGTCAGCCAGAAGACGGATCCGAATCTGAAGAATGCAATCGGAACACTGGCGTATTACCTGAAAGCAGTCACAGAGCTGCCGCAGCTGCGTGCGCTTCCTGTGAAGCTGACCACACCGGACGCTGTTTATGAGGAAAGCATATATTTTATGGTTGTCATGAACGGTGAATCGGCAGGCGGATTCAGAAAGCTTTCACCGGAATCATACATGAATGACGGTAAGCTCGATGTCATCGCTTTCAAGAAAATGCCGATTGTTGAATTCGGACCGCTGCTTTTTGAAGTGGTTCACGGAAGGCATCCTAACAACAGGCACGTGCTGTGCTTCCAGACAGAGAAGCTTACTATAGAATCAGATGTCGATATAAGCACGGATATAGACGGTGAACACGGCGAAAAGCTGCCGCTGGAATTCAGCGTGCTCAACAAAAGACTCGATGTGCTGGTTTCCAGGGATACATGGAAATACGAGTAAGGCTTGATGCGGACGGACTGTACAGAAAAGCTTCAGAAGAAATATACATAAAGAACACATAATACTGCACAGAGAGAATGTATACCTGCGGCAGGAAAATATACAGCACAGCCGGACGTTTCGGATAAATATATTATGAGAAGTAAAAAAGCATTAAAAAATATAATAGCAAATTTAATACTGCAGATTACGGTTGCATTATCCGGCCTGATACTGCCGCGATATTTCATTATCGCATACGGGTCATCCATGAATGGTATGATTGTATCCGTAACACAGTTTATTTCATATCTTGCGCTGGTGGAGGCGGGTGTCAGTGCGGCCTCGATAGTGGGACTTTACAAACCGCTGGCGGATAATGATATCAACGAGGTCAACAGGATTCTGTCAGCGACAAAACGGTTTTACTACAAATCGGGGATTGCATATATTCTGCTTCTTGTTGTTCTGGTGGTGCTGTATCCTATGCTTGTGGAAAACCAGATTCAGCCGGGCATTACGCGCTTTATGATAATAATACTGGCGGCAAGCAATCTCGTGGATTATCTGTTCCTCGGAAAATATAAAGTGCTTCTGATGGCTAATCAGAAGGGATATGTTATGATGCTGGTGCAGACATTCGGTACTGTGCTTAACACTGTAATCACAGTTTTCCTGATACTGCAGGGCTGCAATGTACTGCTTGTAAAATTCGTTGCAACGGTTATTTATATACTGAGATTTATACTTATACGAATCTATGTAAGAAAGCATTACAAAAATATCGATTTCGATGCGGAGCCGAACTATCTTGCGATTAATCAGCGATGGGCGGCACTGCTGCATCAGATAACCGGTGTTATTGTGAACAATACCTCAGTAGTTGTCATGACCATGTTTATGGGTGCAAAAGCGCTGATTGAAGTCAGTGTTTACGGCGTCTACAATATGATTGCGAATGCAATCTCACTGCTTGTGGGATCGTTCAACAGCGGGCTGCAGTCAGGATTCGGCGAGCTCCTTTCCAAAGGAGATATGAAGGCGCTGGACAAGGCCTATTCAAATTACGAATATCTTACATACATGGTCGTTTTCTGGGCCTATACATGCATGGCGCTGCTCATAATGCCGTTCATCGAGCTCTACACAAGATCCTTTACAGATGCCGTATATGTGAGAAGCGAGATTGCATTTATGTTTGTTCTTGTGGGTATAGCTCAGAATATCAGGATTCCGTCGATAACTCTCATATGTGCTGCAGGTCACTACAAACAGACCAGATGGCGTGCAGTGGTTGAGGTGATAATAATCGTATCTGTTTCACTGCTGCTTGTGAAGCCGTACGGAATGTTCGGAGTTCTGACAGGAAGCTTCTGCTCTTTTCTCTACAGAGGCATAGACATAGTATATTACAATACGACAAGAATTGTTCTTGGTTCATGGAAGAGAACACTGAAGCGCATAATAAGAAACCTCGCGGTGCTGGTGCTGCTGTCACTGGCGGGACGGCCTGTTATGGAACTTGCTGTCGAGGGATACGTGCAGTGGTTTATATGTGCTGTGATAGTAGCGCTGGCAGTCATGATAATCTTTGTGGTTCTCAACGCACTGCTTGAGCGCGATGAATTCAAGGTGCTTATAAACAGAATCAAATCAGTGAAAGCGGCAAAGGAATAACGATGAAAAGCCTGATAACAAAACTCGGCAAATTTATATTACTCAGACTGATGTATCCGCACTGCTACAGAAAATACTGCGGACTTCCGATAAAGCAGGGCAAGGTCATATTCCTGGAGGTCAGAGGGAAAACGCTGGGAAACAGCATGCGGGAAGTTTACCGGAGAATTTCCGGGAATCCTTCATATGATGTGAAGTGCCATTTTCTGATGGAAAACGCAGGCTCCCGCAGAGTGAATATCAGAAACACAAGAGCGTTTTTAAAGGATATGGCAACAGCACAGTATGTTTTTCTGAGCGAGGCAAACAATGCCTTCGCATGCTTTGAAAAACGCCCGGAAACAACGGTAATACAGCTGTGGCACGGCTGCGGCGCATTCAAGAAATTCGGCTTCAGCACTGCAGATCTCAGGTTCGGCAGCAGCAGAAGCCAGCAGCAGAAATATCCGCTCTACAGAAACCTTGACCTTGTCACGGTGAGCAGCCCGGAAGTGATATGGGCGTACAGAGAAGCGATGGGAGTGGATGAAAATATCATAAAAGCGACAGGAATAAGCCGCACAGATGTCTTTTTTGACAGTACATTCACTGCGGACGCGGCACGCCGGGTCAGAGAAACGGTGCCGGGTATTTCGGACAGGAAAATAATTCTGTATGCACCGACATTCCGGGGTGATGTGACAGGCGCGCTGGCGCCGGACAGACTCGACATAAAATACATGATGGAGAAGCTGGGCGGCAGATACGTACTGCTGATAAAGCATCATCCGTTCATAAAGAACAGACCGGAGATTCCGCAGGAGTGCAGAACATTTGCGTATGACGTTACGGAAAAACTGGAAATAGATGATCTGATATGTACGGCAGATATCTGCGTATCGGATTATTCATCACTGGTATTTGAATATGCATTGTTCGGAAAGCCAATCATATTTTTCGCATATGATCTGGATCTTTACAATGACTGGCGGGGCTTTTACTATGATTACGATGAACTGACACCGGGTCCTGTTGTTAAAACAACAGCTGGCATAGCTGAATATATAGAGAGTACCGAAAACGGATTCGACAGCAGTGAAATTGAACGTTTTGCCGGCAGGTTCATGTCATCGTGCGACGGTCACGCCACGGAGCGGATACTGGAGTATGCGGGAATAAAGACAGATGGATAATACGATATACAGGCAGGCATTCAGGTTTGCCTGTACGGGAGTGGTGAACACTCTGACAGGAATGGCCGTGATGTTCGGGCTCTACAATATTTTCGGATGCTCATACTGGGCGTCATCGGCGGTAAACTACACTGCGGTCAGTATACTGAGCTATTTTCTTAACAGACGGATTACGTTCGGATACAGCGGCAGAGTATTGACAAGCGGGATCAGATTCGCGGTGAATATCGCTGTATGCTATCTGGCTGCATATGGCGCTGCAAAGCCGCTGATGATGGTGCTGCTGGCGGGCAGCTCCGTAAGGCTGCGCGAAAATGCGGCGATGATAGCCGGGATGTGCATATTTACAGGTCTGAATTTTCTGGGACAGCGATTTTTTGTATTTGGAGGGAGAAAAATGGATTATATTAAATTGTATGAAAAATGGTCAGGCAGCCCTCATCTTGAGGAGAGAGAAAAAGAAATACTTGCAGGAATGAATGACGAGGAGATATCAGACGCATTTTACAGAAGATTAAGCTTCGGTACGGCAGGAATGCGCGGAATCATGGGTCTGGGAACGAACAGGATAAACAAGTATACAATACGTATGGCGGCAAAAGGATTCGCGGAAATTCTCGGTGAAGGTGCAAAGGTCGTCATCGCATATGATACAAGAAATCATTCAGATGAGTTCGCAGGTGAGGCCGCAAGAGTGCTGGCGGCTTCAGGCATAAAAGCGCTGCTGTTTGACAGATATTCACCTGTGCCGCTGCTTTCGTTTGCTGTGAGAGAGCTCGGATGCGACGGAGGAATAGTGATAACGGCAAGTCACAATCTGCCGGCCTACAACGGCTTCAAGGTATACGACAGCACGGGCTGCCAGCTTGACAGAGAAACTGCGGCGATGATATCGGCAAATATAGAGCAGCTCGATGATGAACTGGGCATTCCGGTTTCAGATATCAGTGATGAAAACATAGAGACTGTAGGTCAGGAAGTAATAGATAAATTTATGAATGCAGTGCAGAAGTGCGGGGTAAACACAGATCCGGAGGCAGCGAAGAACCTGAGCGTTGTATATACACCGCTGCACGGTTCCGGTCGTGAATATGTGCTGCAGACGCTGAGCCGGGCAGGATTTACGAATGTTGAGCTTGTAAAGGAGCAGGCTGATTACAACGGCAGCTTCCCGACAGTCCGAAAACCGAATCCGGAAGAGACTGCAGTTTTTTACATAGCGGAAGAGACTGCACAGAAAACAGGCGCAGACATAATAATAGGCACGGATCCCGACAGCGACAGAATCGGTGCGGGAGTGATGCACGACGGCAGAATCGTATACCTTTCGGGAAACCAGACAGGAGCACTGTTTGTGGATTTTCTTACGAGAATGAAGCCGGCAGAGGGAAAAGTGCTGATAACATCTGTTGTTACAGGTGATATGGGTCCGGATATCGCGGCGGACCGCGGTGCAGAAGTTGTGAGGACATTCACCGGCTTCAAGGATCTTGCTGCAGAAATGAACAGACACAGCGAGGATCAGGTGCTCATGGCATATGAAGAGAGTTACGGATATCTGACGGGAACACATATACGCGATAAAGACGGCATATCATCTTCTCTTGTGATGTGTCAGATGGCGGCATACTGGAAGCAGCGCGGGAAAACGCTGATAGATGTGCTGGAAGATCTTTTCGGAGAGTACGGATATTATATTGACGATCAGCTGTCGTTCGTGTTTGAAGGTGCAGCAGGAGCAGAGAAAATCGCATCCATAATGAAACGGTTCAGAAGTGAGGGCGAAAGTGTGTTTGCGGACATCTGCGAGCTTGAAGAGCTCAGGGACTACAGTAAAGGTGCAGAAGGTATATCCGAGGCAAATGTGCTCAAGTTTATATTTGCAGATGGTTCATGGGTCGCAGCACGTCCGTCCGGAACCGAACCGAAGGTTAAATTTTACTGCTGCGTCAAGAGCAGAGACAGAGGTGCGGCAGAGGAACTGCATGAACTCCTTAAGGGCAGAATTGAAAAGGAAGTCGGGCAGGCATAGGAAATACGATAACGGTAAAAGCATATACAGAAGGGACGTCCGCGGATGGGATAAACGCCGGAGAAACAGCAGCGCTTCACATAACTTTCATTCTCAATAACACTGCGATTGTTGATTTAAGCGGTTCCTGTTGGTATAATGGTCTGTGATGTGAAAGGAGTTAATTAATGAGTGACGACAGATGGAACAATTACAAAAGCACATCAGGAAACGGACAGAACGTGAGCGGCGAGCGCGGTGTGAGGGATAAGGATTATCAGGAATACCTGAGACTCAGAGAACGGCCGGGCAGCAGCAGGAGAAGCTCGCAGGACGATCAGATAAAAAACGATGATTTTTTCGGTGCATACTATACATCGGGGCCGGACGGCCGGCGCAGGTCGGGCAGATACAATCAGTCCGGTGAATCAGCCGGATACAGCCGAGCGAGTGATTCGGGGCAGTACGGCAGGACCGGGAACGGCACTGTGAATCAGCGCAGCTCATATGACAGCAGCCGCGGGAGAAATTACACGAGCTATAACTCGGCCGGCAATTCCGAAACATACGGCCGGAACAGGGGGAGCGAGGAAGATGAACGGCGAAGAGTGCGTGAAGAATATCTCTCGTATCGTGAAAATCGCGAAAAAACGCAGAAGGGTATTGCCCAGCCGGGAATGGTTAACAAAGCTGATGAAGACGACATCACGGGATTGAATAAAAAAGCAGCGAAAAAAGCAGCGAAAAAGGCAAAGAAGCAGCAGAAGAACGGTAATGGCGGCGGAGGCAGAAAAAAAAGGCGGGGACTGAAGATTGCACTGATAATTCTTCTTGTCCTTGTAATCGGTGCAGGTGCAGCGCTGGCAGCAAGTTATACTGCCGTGAAAAGCACGCTTGACAATGTGGGACGTGTGGAGCTTGACCCTGATGAGATAGGTATTGATCCAGATGTGGATGAAGAACTCAAGGATTACAGGAATATAGCAATACTCGGTATAGACGCCAGAGATATGTCAAGTGATGAGGATGTCAGGAGCGATGCGATTGTAATCGCCAGCATAAACAAAAATACAGACGAAATCAAGCTTTTCTCGGTCTACAGAGATACGCTCCTGGATATGGGAGATGATATAGGTATCGACAAGATAACGCACGGGTATTATTACGGCGGACCGACGAAGGTTCTCTATGTGCTTAACAAGAATCTCGATCTGAATATAAAAGAAGTTGTCGTAGTGAACTGGAAATCAGTAGCCGATACGGTTGATGCACTGGGAGGACTTGACATCGAGATACAGGAATCCGAGATAAACGAGATGAATAAGTATATCGAGGATACCTACAGCAATATAGGCGGTTCAAATGAAAAGATAACATCTGCGGGCATGCAGACACTCAACGGCAATCAGGCAGTAACATATGCCAGAATCAGAAAAGATGCCGTTACGGGTGATTTCAGAAGAAATGAGAGAATGAAGATTGTTGTCAAGGCTACATTTGAAAAGGCAAAGACAATGAAAATCAAGACTCTCAAGAAGATTTCCTCTGAAATACTTCCGGAAATCAAAACAAATATGTCCTCTGCGGATATGATGGGTATGGTGCTCAAGCTTACATCGTATGAAATGACAGACAGTGTAGGCTGGCCGTATGAGCATAATGACTGGACGTCAAATGCATATTACAATGTGGCGGTAACGCTGGAGAGCAATGTCATTCAGCTTCATGAGGAATTCTTTGCACAGGAGGATTATACTCCTACGCAGAACGTTCTCGATATAAGCGAGTACATATCAGCAGTGACAGGATATTATTAAAACCAGAAAGGCAATCTAAATGGAAAACAGAAAATCTATTGTTGTATTATTCGGAGGAATTTCGTCGGAGCATGAAGTTTCATGTCTTTCGGCGGCTTCCATTCTTGAACATATAAACCGGGAAAAGTACGATATCAGTACAATCGGCATCACAAAAGACGGAGAATGGTTTCTGACAGAAGCCTCGCCGGCTGATATAGCAGACGGTTCGTGGAAAAACGCACAGGGCAACAGGAAAGCATTTGTTGCTCCGGACCGTGCCGCAGGAGGAGTAGTGGTGCTCAATGCCGACGGGACTGCAGAGATTATTAAAGTCGATGCAGTATTCCCGGTACTGCACGGAAAAAACGGCGAGGACGGGACCATGCAGGGACTGCTTCAGCTGGCAGGAATTCCGTTTGTCGGTTCTGACACAGCAGCATCGTCAGCGTCAATGGACAAAGCGATAACAAAGGCTGTGGTTGAGCACAGGGGAGTTGTGGATCAGGCGAAATGCTTTGTGGTGCATCAGAACGCTTATGACAGGGACAGAGATGCTCAGCTTGAAGCGGTGAACAGCTTTTTTGCAGATACTTATCCTTTATTCGTAAAGCCTGCAAATGCCGGTTCATCGGTGGGAATAAGCAAGGTAAAGCGAGCGGAGGATCTGGCGAAAGCTCTTGATATCGCCTTTGCGGAAGACTCGAAGGTGCTTGTGGAGGAAACGATAACAGGCAGAGAAATCGAGGTCGCTGTGCTGGGAAATGATAATCCGCAGGCATCATGCATAGGCGAAATCTTTGCAGCAAATGAATTTTACGACTATAACGCAAAATATGAAAACGATAAATCGCATACAGGAATCGTCAGAGATCTGACTCCCGAGAAGGAACAGGAAATCAGAGACAAGGCGGTAAGTGTATATGAGACGATGGGCTGCTCCGGGATGTCGAGAGTCGACTTTTTCCTGGAGGAGGGCGGAAGAGTTGTTTTCAATGAAATAAATACACTTCCGGGCTTTACGAGCATAAGCATGTATCCTAAGCTCTGGGAAGAATCCGGTATACCAAATGAAGAACTTATTGACAGGCTGATAAAGCTTGCCCTGGAAAAATACGATAAATAAGGAGAGGAAGCAATGGCAAAGGAAAAAATAAATTTTGAGGACGAACAGGTAAGACTATGTTACAGACATACGACATCACATATCCTGGCGCAGGCTGTGAAAAAGCTGTGGCCGGATGCCAAGCTGGCAATCGGACCTGCCATAGAAAACGGATTCTACTATGATTTTGATATGGAGCACAAGCTCAATGATCAGGATCTTCTCAAGATACAGAAGGAAATGAAAAAAATCATTCAGGCGAATTATCCGCTGGAAAGATTTGAGCTGCCGAGAGAAGAAGCAATAAAATTCATGGCAGATAAAGGCGAGGACTATAAGGTTGAGCTCATTGAGGATCTGCCGGAGGATGCGGTTATTTCATTCTATCAGCAGGGAGACTTTGTCGATCTGTGTGCGGGACCTCATATGGAGAAGACAGGTCAGATAAAGGCTGTAAAGCTGCAGAGCGTGGCGGGTGCATACTGGAGAGGCGACTCGAACAGAACAATGCTGCAGAGAATATACGGAACATGCTTCCCTACGCAGCAGGAGCTTGACGATTACCTCAAAAAACTTGAGGAGGCCAAGAAGAGAGATCACAGAAAAATCGGAAAAGAAATGGATTTGTTTGCGATTTATGAGGAAGGTCCGGGATTCCCGTTCTTTATGCCTAAGGGTATGATTATCAGAAATGAGCTCGAGAACTTCTGGAAAACCGAGCACAGAAAGAGAGGCTATGAGGAAATCAAGACACCTCTCATTCTGAATGAGCAGCTCTGGAGAACCTCGGGACACTGGGATCACTACAAAGACAATATGTACTTTACCAAAATAGATGATGAGGATTATGCGATAAAGCCTATGAACTGTCCGGGATCACTGCTTGTGTATAAGAGAAAGCTGTGGTCGTACAGAGATTTCCCTATCAGGATGGGAGAACTCGGACAGGTGCACAGACATGAGCTTTCAGGTGCGCTCCACGGACTCATGAGAGTAAGAACATTCACGCAGGACGATGCCCATATATTCATGCTTCCTTCGCAGATAAAGGACGAGGTAATAGGGGTAGTGAATTTCATAGATGATGTTTATAAAATGTTCGGATTCACATACCACATTGAGCTTTCCACAAGACCTGACGACTCCATGGGAAGTGATGAGGAATGGGAAACTGCAGAAACTGCTCTCAGAGAGGCTATGGAAAGCATAGGCGTTCCTTTCGTTGTAAACGAGGGTGACGGTGCGTTTTACGGTCCGAAGCTTGACTTCCACCTGGAGGATTCACTCGGCAGAACATGGCAGTGCGGAACAATTCAGCTCGATATGCAGATGCCGCAGAGATTCGATATCACATACATCGGCTCTGACGGAGAAAAGCACAGACCTGTAATGATACACAGAGTAATATTCGGATCCATCGAAAGATTTATCGGAATCCTGATAGAGCATTTCGCAGGAAAATTCCCGCTCTGGCTTGCACCGGTACAGGTTAAGCTGATGACGGTAACTGAAAAGTTCTCTGACTATGCACTTGAAGTGGCTAAGAAGTTTGAAGATGCAGGACTTCGTGTGGAGGCTGACATAAGAAACGAAAAAATCGGATACAAGATAAGAGAAGCCAGAAACGAAAGAACACCTTATATGTGCATCATAGGCGAGAGAGAAGTCGAGGCAGGAAACCTTACGGTTCGTTCCAGCAAGGCAGGAGAGCTCGGCGAGATGACACCTGATGAACTGCAGGCAAAGCTGCTTAAGGAGATTGCAGACAAAAGCCTGTAAGCAAATTTGTGCTTGACACACAAAAAAACAAGTGGTAATATAGCAACATATTAATACGAAACCGAAGACGAGGAAGTAAAACTGAGAAACGGTTTTTCAGAGAGTCCGGGACGGTGGAATCCGGGTAAATGCAGTTTCAGTAAATGGGCCTCCGAGGGCAAGGTGAAAGGTACAGCGGTTTCCGATTTGAGAATGAATCATACAGGCATTGATTCTTATCGGAAGGAGCTGAAGCTTAGTAGCTGAGACGCGATGCCGGCGTAACGGGCAAAGAGTGTGATGGCACTCTGCAGAGAGAATGCATTTTGCATTAACCAAGGTGGTACCGCAGGCATACGCTTGTCCTTGAACGAGGACAAGCGTTTTTTTATGGCAGAATGAAGCCTGTCGGCCGGGCCGGACTGTTTCGGATCTGCCTGTACCCGCATATTTGCAGAAGTGTGACATTTACTGCCGGCACAATTAACCGGCGAATATTTGCATAAGAAAGGAGAGCGCAGCGAGAAGCTGTGCAGAGGAGAGGAAAATGAAAAAGAAAAGTTTAGCAATCGTAATGGTTTTACTGATGCTTGTATCGATGATGTCAGTAGTTATGACAGGATGCGGCAGCTCAGACAGCGGAGACGAAGATACGATAAAAATCGGAATCGTGCAGCTTGTTGAGCATACATCGCTTGACCAGATAAGAGAGTCAATCATAGCTCAGCTTGAAGAGGACGGCTACGTTGATGGGGATAATATCGAAATTGATTATCAGAACGCTCAGAACGAACAGTCGAATCTCAAGACTATATGCCAGGGCTTCGTTGCTGATGATGTCGATGTCATCGTAGCAATAACAACACCGGCGGCACAGGTTGCAATGAGTGAGACAGATGAGATTCCGATTGTATTCTCGGCAGTAACAGATCCGGTTGCGGCAGAAGTCGTTTCAGATATGGATAAACCGGGCGGAAACGTAACAGGAACATCAGACGCAATATCAGTGGAAAAAATTATGGAGCTTGCCGAAGAAATCACACCGGGATTCAAGACAGTGGGAGCTTTATACAACTCGAGTGAGACAAACTCAGTATCCACAATCGAATCACTCAGAGAATACGCAGAAGAAAATTCACTTGAGGTTGTTGAATCAGCTATAACCAGTGCGAACGAAATCCAGTCGGCTGCACAGAATCTTGCAAAGAAATGCGATATAGTATTCTCACCTACAGACAACACAGTAGCTTCTTCCATAGCAACGGCAAATCAGGTGTTCACGGAAGCCAAAATACCGTTTTATGTAGGAGCTGATTCAATGGTAAAGGATGGAGCATTCGCAACATACGGAGTTGATTATGCATACCTCGGACAGGAAACGGCAGAAATGGTTGTTGAGATTCTCGAGGGTGCGGATCCGGGAGAAATGCCTGTAAGAACAATGGATGAGCTGGCAATGTTCATCAACAGCGATACGGCTGAGGCACTGGGAATAACAATTCCGGACAATATTCTTGAAGAAGCTACAGACTTGGCAAAGGAAGATTTATAAAACAAAGGAAGATCAGAAAAATGTTGATAATCACTTTACTGGAAGCTTTAGAGCTTGGTCTAATATATTCAGTTCTGGCGCTGGGAGTGTTCCTGTCATTCAGGACACTCAACACGCCGGATCTTACGGTTGACGGCAGCATCGTTACGGGTGCTGCTGTTTCTGCCGTTATGTGCACACATGCGGCACAGATGGGACCGACAGCACAGGTGCTGATGTGTATTGCCGGTCTTGTGCTGGCGTTCCTTGTCGGGATGGGAGCCGGAGCCATAACGGCACTGCTCAACACGAAGCTGAAAATACAGCCGATTCTTGCAGGTATTCTCGTTATGCTCGGAATATACTCAATTAATCTGAGGATACAGGGAAAAGCGAACATAAATCTGAACAGCTCGCCTACGATTTATAAACAGGCGGAAGAACTGATGGGTGACTTCAAATGGAGCTCAATAGTTCTCGGAGCACTGATTGCAGCAGTGGTGATACTGCTTATGTTCGGGTTCCTTAAGACGAGAAAGGGCTTTGCACTGAGAGCCACGGGCGATAACGAGGATATGGTAAGAGCGTCAGGCATCAGCAGTGATAATATGAAGCTGCTGGGACTTTCGGTTTCAAACGGTCTGGTGGGACTGACCGGCGGGATGCTGGCTCAGTACCAGGGATACTCGGATGTCGGTATGGGTACCGGTATGGTGGTCATCGGTCTGGCATCGGTAATTATCGGTGAAGTACTGTTCGGTACGGGAAGTCTTATCAGAAGACTTGCTGCTGTGGCGCTGGGTGCAGTTGTTTACAGAATGGTCATATGCGTGGCACTTTATCTGGGTATGCCGCCTACGGATCTTAAGCTTGTATCGGCGGTCATCGTAACGATAGCGCTTGCTATGGGAATGCTGGGAGAAAACTTCTCCTTCAGAAAGAAAAAAGCAAAGGGAGGTGAGAAGAATGCTTAAAATAGAACATCTCACCAAAATATTCGGAAAGGGAACCATAAATGAAATGACTGCTCTGGATAATGTGGATTTTCACGGCAAACCGGGAGATTTCATCACGATTATCGGAAGCAACGGAGCAGGCAAATCGACCCTCATGAACTCCATCGCAGGTGTATATCCTGTGGACAGCGGCAGAATAATCCTCGACGGCAAGGATATATCAGGACTTCCTGAACACAAAAGAGCTAAGATGATAGGCCGTGTCTTTCAGGATCCTATGAAGGGAACCGCATTTGATATGACGATAGAAGAAAACCTTTCCATCGCATACAACAAGACGAGAAAAAGAGGACTTCAGGCAGGAATAAACAAGGCAGACAGAGAAATTTTCAGAGAAAAGCTGCAGCTTCTGGGAATGGGTCTTGAAAACAGGATGAAGGAAAAGGTAAGGCTGCTTTCGGGCGGACAGCGTCAGGCGCTGACACTGTTTATGGCTGTAATAGCAGAGCCGAAGCTCCTGCTGCTTGATGAACACACTGCTGCACTGGATCCGTCTGCAGCAAAGAAAGTCCTCGAGCTCACAGATTATTTTGCGGACAACAGTAATCTCTGCACCATGATGATAACACATAATATGAAGGCAGCACTTGAGCACGGCAACAGAACCATCCTGATGCAGGACGGCAGAATTAAAATGGACATCAGCGGTGAGGAACGAGATAAAATGACTGTTGAGAAGCTTGTGGAGAAATTTGAAATCGACAACGACAGAATGCTGCTGTAATTTGCTCAGAATACAGCAAAAAAGTGCCGGAAAAATATGCGATTAATCATCCGAAGTGTTGCACACTGCATTTGCTTTATATATATAATCCGATATAATTATATATATGCTTAAAACACAGTACTGATTATGCCGAGGCATACATAAGACTGCTGCAGAAAATGTAAAACTGATGATATAAAAGCGGGAGGACGGCAATGAAGAAGCTCGAACAGAGAGAATGGGCATTTATAGACGATATAGTTTACTTTATTTACAATAATGATGACTTTATCAATGAAAGGAAAACTCTGCTTTCGTATATTCAACAGCTGATTCCTAATAATTTTTCGGTATTCCACCTTGCGGATCTGTCAGGTGAGCATTACCTTTCGAAGCCGGTGGTTTATGTGGCCGGAGAGGAAAACGGGGCGACCGGTGAGCAGATAGAGGCGATAAACCGCTATATAGACGAATATGAAGATGAAGACTTCGGCAAATGGATAATGCTCGTAGGAAAACGAGATGTATATCGGGAGATGGACCTGATTGACGACGATGACATCAGGACAACAGGATATTTTAACGATACATATGCCGCCTTTGATGTAAAATACAGTATGCAGGTTATAAGTGCATACAGCAAAAGGTTTCTCGGAGCTATAGTGCTCGGCAGAAGTGAGGAAGCCGGCGATTTCAGCGACAAGGAGCTTTACATGATGGAGCTGATAAACAGGCACCTCAGCCTGAGACTGTATCACGAGGCAAAAGAGGCCGGAAACAAATCAGGCAGACGCGGCAGCAGAATTGATGATTGTATTGCTGAAACTGCAGAAGAGTATTCTCTGACTAAACGTGAAACAGAAGTAGTGGTTAAAGTCGTTAAAGAAGGCATGAGCAACGACGAGATATGCGAGAATCTCTGCATAGCTGAACATACACTCAATAAGCACCTGATCAACATTTACAGAAAGTGCGGCATCAACAGCAAAGCAGCGCTGATACATAAAGTAATTTCCTGATAAGGTATATTAAAAAGCCGCAGGAATCCGAAAGGATTCCTGCGGCTTTTTTAAAGCAGAAACGGCATGCCGGGCCCGCTTTAACGTGAGCCTATTTCCTGAGTTTATGAATATCGGAGAGTCTGTTCAGAACATCGATAAGCGTTTCATCCTGCTTTGCAAAGTGAAATCTCACCAGATTATTGACTTTTTCGCGGAAAAAGCTCGATCCGGGAACCGCGGCAACTCCGATCTTACGCGTCAGATCCAGACAGAATTCGGTATCGTCATCGTATCCGAATTCTGAGATATCAGCAAGCACATAGTATGCGCCCTGCGGCTCAGTGAAGGCAAGACCGATATCCCTGAGTCCGTTTGTAAAAAGATTTTTCATATGCGTATATTTGTTCTGAAGCCATTCATAATATGTATCATCAAATCTGAGACAGGTGACAGCAGCCTCCATCAGCGGAGCGGCAGCGCCGACGGTCAGGAAATCGTGCACCTTCTTTACCCGGTCAATAACATCAGGAGCAGCTATAACATAACCTATGCGCCAGCCTGTTATCGAATATGTCTTGGAAAGCGAACTGCATATAACCGTTCGTTCACGCATGCCCGGAAGCGTGGAAATATGTACGTGCTTAAAAGGCTTATAGATTATATGTTCATAAACCTCGTCGGTTATGACAAAGATATCGTATTTAACAGCCAGTCCGGCGATGACGGAGAGCTCCTCGCGGGTGAAAACCTTCCCGCACGGATTTGACGGATTGCAGAGAATCAGGGCCTTGACTCCCGGCTGTTTAATGGCAGATTCGAGTTCGTCGGCATCGAATGTGAATGCAGGCGGCTTCAGCGGCACGAATATCGGTTCTGCCCCGCTCAGAATTGTATCAGCACCGTAGTTCTCATAAAACGGCGAAAAAATCACGACCTTGTCACCGGGATTGCAGACCGACATCATTGAAGCCATCATTGCTTCTGTGCTGCCGCATGTGACAACAATTTCAGAATCAGGATCGATCTTCATGCCTGAAAAGTGTTCATGCTTATCAGCCAGCGCCTCTCTGAAATTCTGTGCTCCCCATGTGAGTGCATACTGGTGAGGGCCGTCGAGTGCGACCTGCGAGAGCTTCTGCATCAGTTCCTTCGGAGGGTCAAAATCAGGAAACCCCTGAGAAAGGTTAATGGCATTGTTTTCGTTTGCCACACGGGTCATATGACGTATTACTGATTCGGTGAATGTTTCGGTTCTTGATGATAACTTTGGCATAAAACTCCTCCTGCTTGTTTTCTGCAGACAAGTATAACATACTTTCGGGGAACTCACAATCCGGCAGGCTCTGGCCGTGTACTCTGCGGCAGGCTCCGGCCGTGTACCCCCGGGGCACCTTCCGAACGTTTCTGCCCGGTCTCTGAATTGCTATTTGCAGCGGAATAAGCTATAATTAACACGTGAAAATCACGAGAAAACATATCACGTTATATGCATATTATCTATGAAAAACATATTACGCATGAAAAGCGTATAAAAAAATATATCACCTATGAAAAAACATATCATGAAGGAGAAACAGATGAGCGACAGATACGCAAAGGCGCTGGAGCGCGCTTTATATAACTGGTATTACTGCGGCGACGGAGCCAAGGCCGACCCGGTAATGAATATGCTGAGTGAAGGAAGCCGCAAGGGAATGCAGCTTCTGGTACCGATAGAAATACCACAGGAGCTGCTGCAGCAGCTCGCTGAGGCGGAAGAACTCAGAGAAGGAACGGAATTTTCAATAAATGAAGAACTTCCGATAAGCTTCAGGCACATCCCTGTAGATGAAGCAGGACATTATCTGGTGCCGCTTTATACAAGTGAAGAGCAGATGAAGCCGGGAGGCGAGACCTCGGCCATAGCGCAGCCGTTTGCAGAACTGCTGGATATGATGGATCAGTGGCCGGACTGCGTGGGATATGTCATCAACCCGTATTCCGAGAAAATTCTTGTGGACGCAGGTATACGCGAGGCAGTGAGAAATTATAATGCAAAGTCGCACGTGGCATTTGTCCGGGGAAGTGTCATGGATATGAAAGTCGCGGCAGTGGTGAATTCTGCGAATAAGACTCTGCTGGGAGGAAAGGCTGTCGATGAAATTCTGCTCAGCGAGGGCGAAATCGACGAGGCGTTTCTCTGCGGGGGCGGTCTCAACGGTGCACTGCATGAAGCTGCCGGAGCTGCGCTTTTTGATGAATGCAGAACGCTGGGAGGATGTATGCCCGGAGATGCGAAGATAACAGGTGCGCACGGATTTAAAAATGCAGACCATATAATACATGCAGTAGGCCCTTTTTACAGAGGTGAGGAGGAAGAAGAGTATGACAGGCAGCTTCTGGCATCGTGCTACAGCAAAGCGCTTGATCTTGCGGCAGAAAACGGATGCGACAGTGTGGCATTCCCGTGCATATCGACGGGAGTTCAGCGTTTCCCGGTGTATAAAGCCGCACCTGTGGCGCTTGTGGCTGTAATCGAATGGTTCGAGGCGCATCCGGAAACTGTGATGAATGTTTACCTGTGCAGCTTTACAGATAACGAATACAAGTCCTACCTTAATCTGATAAAAAGCTGACGCGGCAGTAAATGAGCGGCTGTTTGATATGCCGGAGAAAACACAGGCACAGAAATCAAGGCAGAAATGTGCGGCGTTGACATGC
>CAVECM010000001.1:0-19879 GCA_963614095.1 Bacteroidaceae bacterium | reverse complement strand
TGTAAAGATAGGGTGTGAATTATATCCTTGACGGCATGTCGGGATTTTTTTTTTTTGCGGAAAAACAGGTGTGCAGGCCGCAGCCTGTTTCGAGGCGAAAATTTCAATACAGCTCACGAAGCTTCCTGAGATTTGAGAAAATAATTTCTGCCGGCACTTGATTTTTTGGCTGAAATGTCTTATTATACTGTTAGCACTCA
Source organism: Bacteroidaceae bacterium (assembly GCA_963614095.1). GTDB lineage: Bacteria > Bacillota > Clostridia > Peptostreptococcales > Anaerovoracaceae > Lentihominibacter. The sequence continues at coordinate 19,679 of CAVECM010000001.1, read as the reverse complement.
ACAAAGAGAAGTGCTAACAAGTGCGTACGATGCCGCCTTTACACAGAAAAGGCAGCAGAATATATTGAGAAATAAAGACGAAAGGAAGTTTCAAAATGGCTAAAAAACAGTTTAAGGCAGAATCAAAGCGGCTTTTGGATCTGATGATTAATTCAATCTACACACATAAAGAAATATTCTTAAGAGAGCTTATCTCGAATGCGAGTGATGCGGTCGACAAGCTTTATTATCAGAGCATTACAGAGGGCGACACAGGAATTTCACGTGATGATTTCAATATCAGGATAGAAGCCGACAGGGATAACAGAACCCTCAGAATCATCGATAACGGTCTGGGAATGACAAAGGAAGAGCTGGAAAACAATCTGGGAACCATCGCCAAGAGCGGTTCACTCGATTTCAAATCAGCAATGGATAAGAAGGACGAAATAGATATAATCGGACAATTCGGCGTCGGATTTTATTCGGCATTCATGGTAAGTGACAAAGTCAGTGTACTGAGCAAGTCCTACGGCTCGGATCAGGCATACCTGTGGGAGTCCTCCGGCGCAGACGGATACACTATTACAGAGGCAGAAAAAGATACGAACGGTACAGAGATTACGCTGGCACTCAAGGAAGATACCGACGACGAAAACTACAGCGGATATCTCGATACATACAAAATCAAGAATCTCATCAAGAAGTATTCGGATTACATCAGATACCCGATACAGATGATGGTCGAAAAGCACAGACTGAAGCCGGGCTGTGAGGACAAGAAACCGGAAGAACAGGAATACGAATCCTATGAGGAGCTCGAAACACTCAACAGTATGGTTCCGCTCTGGAAGAAGAACAAGAGCGATATCACGGAGGAAGATTACAACGAATTTTACAAGGATAAATTCTATGACTTCACTGACCCTGCAAAGGTAATCCATACTGATGTGGAAGGCGTTGTAAGCTACACGGCACTGCTGTTCATACCGGGACAGGCACCTTTCAACTACTATACGAAGGATTATGAAAAGGGTCTGCAGCTTTACTCCTCGGGCGTACTGATTATGGATAAATGCGCGGATCTGCTCCCGGATTACTTCAGCTTCGTTAAGGGTCTTGTTGACTCACAGGATCTGTCGCTGAATATTTCAAGAGAAATGCTGCAGCATGACAGACAGCTCAGAGCGATTGCTCAGAGACTCGAGAAGAAAATCAAGAGCGAGCTGCTTTCCATGCTCAAGACAGACCGTGAGAACTACATCAAATTCTTCAAGAATTTCGGACTGCAGCTCAAGTACGGACTTTATGACAGCTTCGGTTCAAAGAAGGAAGTGCTGCAGGATCTGCTGATGTTCTACTCATCGACAGAAAAAGAATTCGTTACGCTTTCTGAATATGTCAGCAGAATGAAGCATGAACAGAAATACATTTACTACGCTTCAGGCGAGACGGTTGAACAGATTGACAGACTGCCGCAGACTGAAGTGCTCAAGGAAAAGGGCTATGAGATTCTTTACCTTACGGACAGCATAGATGAGTTCGCACTGCAGGTAATGCGTGAATTTGACGAGAAGCAGTTCAAGTCTGTATCCGGTGAAGACCTTGAAATCGAGGAGACAAAGGACGAAAAAGAGGCTGCGGAAAAGCAGGCTGAGGAGAACAAGGATCTGCTTGAGTTCATGAAGGAGGCACTCGGCGGAAAAGTCGCAGAGGTCAAGCTTTCGAACAGGCTGAAGAGCCATCCTGTGTGTCTGACGTCAAAGGGCGGGCTTTCCATAGAGATGGAAAAGGTGCTCAACGCTATGCCTACGGATGAAAAGGTTCAGGCAGAACGTGTTCTTGAGATTAATGCAAAGCACGCGGTGCTGGAAAAGCTCAGGAAGGAGTACGAGGCTGACAAGGAAACCGTTAAGAAGTATGCGGCACTGCTTTACGACCAGGCACGACTCATCGAGGGACTGCCGATTGAGGATCCTGTGGCATTTTCGAATGCCGTATGCGAGCTGATGGCGAAATAAACCGTGTCGGCGCAGCAGCAATGTGATGAGTTCCGGCGCTGAAGCGATTATTCAAGGGGTGTTTTAAAATGCGGCGTGAAAGTAATATATTCTAAAGCCGCTGAATATATGATATACTATAACTGCCTGTGCAGTACATCTGTGCTGCCCGGGTAGTTTTTTGATTGCGATGATTTAAATCATCGGTGAAATTCTGTAGATGAGGTGCAGGAAAAAGGTAAAGAGATAGGAGAAAACAAATGAAAGCATTGACAACAGGGGAGATACTTGAAAAGGTATCGGATTCGGCGATACCGAAAGCATCATCCGGATTCTGGAAATTATTCTTATCGGCAATTCTTGCGGGAGCGTATATTGCATTCGGTGCACAGGCCTCGGCGATGGCGTCGTTCAATCTGACAACTGATGCGGCAACACTGGGGCTGGGCAAGCTTGTATCGGCAGCTGTGTTCCCGGTGGGTCTTATGATGGTGGTTCTGTGCGGAGCGGAGCTTTTTACCGGAAACAACCTGATGACTGTCGGCGTTCTCGATAAGAAAATCAAGGTGTCAGGAATGCTGAAAAACTGGGTGATTGTATATATAGGAAATTTTGCCGGAGCACTGCTGATAGCGGCAATGATAAATTATTCGGGACTTCTTGACAGCGGCGGCGGACTGCTTGGAGCAGTTACCGTAAAAACCGCAGTTTCCAAGACAAGTCTTGATTTCGGGAAGGCATTCGTGCTCGGCATCATGTGCAACTGGCTTGTATGCCTGGCCGTGTGGATGGCGACAGGGGCGCAGACAACGGTAAGCAAGATTTTTTCGATATTTTTCTGCATAGGTCTGTTTGTTCTGTCCGGATTTGAGCACAGTGTTGCAAATATGTATTTCATACCTGCCGGAATGATGGCAGCCGGAAACGATGCATACGTGCAGCTTCTGGGAACAGATACCGGCGGTCTGACGATTGCGAACTTCCTGATAGGAAATCTTCTGCCTGTAACGCTCGGCAATATAGTCGGCGGGGCTATATTCGTCGGAGTGATATACTGGCTTACGGGAAGAAAGCTGAAATAGCCGTATGTGCGGATCAGGGCTGTTCGGCGGATAAGATCGCACAGCAGAACTTTACATATAAACAAAAAAGGTGGATGAATGAAGAAAATAGCTGTTATAGACGGAAACAGTCTGGTAAACAGGGCTTATTATGCCATGAGAAATCCCATGATAACAAAAGACGGGATTTACACCCAGGGCATATTCGGGTTTCTGAACATGCTGGATAAAATAAAACGTGATTATGAGCCTGAATACATGGCAGTCGCCTTCGATCTGAAGGCGCCGACTTTCAGACATAAAGAATACGAGGCCTACAAAGCCGGCAGAAAGAGCATGCCGCCGGAGCTTGCGATGCAGATCCCGCTTCTCAAGGACATACTGTGTGCGATGAACATCAAGCAGGTTGAAATGGAAGGCTTTGAAGCTGACGACCTGATAGGCACGATAGCCGGAAGAGCTGAAGATGAAGGGCTGAGTGTACTCATCATAACAGGCGATAAAGATGAGCTGCAGCTGGCGACAGATACGACGAAGGTGCTGCTGACCAGAAAAGGCGTTTCGGAATTCGAACTTTATGACAGAAATGCGATGATTGAAAAATACGGCTTCACGCCTCAGCAGTTCATAGATTTCAAGGGGCTGATGGGTGATCAGTCGGACAATATTCCGGGTATTCCGGGAGTCGGAGAAAAGACGGCGACCAAGCTCATAATGGAGTTCGGGAGCGTGGAAAATCTTCTGGACAATATCGAAAACATAAAGCCGAAGGGCGTTAAGACCAAGGTTGAGGAAAACGCGCAGCTCGCCGTGATGAGCAAGAGGCTTGCAACTATAAACACGAATGTGCCTATTGATATCAATTTTGATGAATATCTGCTTGAGGAGCCTGACTATGACGAGCTTGTGAAGCTTTATACGAAGCTTGAGTTCAACAGATTCCTGAAAAAGCTCAGCATCGAAAAAGGCGGCAGCAAGGAGGAAAGTGCAGCGGAGCCGGCGATTGATCTTTCGAAATTTGAGAAGGTTCTGGTTAACAGTGACGATATGCTTAGCGCGATTTCGCTGAGCGGCGAGACCGTGATTAAGGTTTTCGGAGATTACAATCATACAGGAGATGTCAGCATCGACGGTGTTTCGATGCTGAACGGCAGCATGTACTATTATTTTGACTGCAGCCGCCTGACGGACTTCTGCGGATGGCTTGCCGGTCAGGACGTATCGTATCTGGGACACGGTCTGAAACGCGACTATTATATGCTGATGTGCAAAGCCGCACAGTGCCTCGACTTCAGGACCGTGTTTGACACAGCAATCGCGCAGTATGTGCTCGACTCAAGCAGAAGCAGCTACAGCCTTGCGGCGATGACCAACGAATACCTGCATTTTACAGTAAAAGACGAGAAGGATTTTCTTGCGGAAAACGGGCAGGTGGATATGTTTGCCGATACGGCAAAGGGCTTCATGGATTACGGATTTGAGGTCTGCACCGCTGTGCTGAGTCTGGCGGAAATACAGAAAGAAAAAATCCGGGAGGAAGGTCTCGAAAAGGTGTATTATCAGGTGGAGCTGCCGCTGATTGAGGTCATGGCATCGATGGAAATGAAAGGCTTCAAGGTTGACAGAGATACGCTGCAGCAGTTCGGCGAGATGCTCTCCGGAAAAATAGATGAACTGACGGCACACGTCACAGAGCTGGCCGGTGAAAAATTTAATCTGAATTCTCCGCAGCAGCTCGGGGAAATACTCTTTGAAAAGCTCGGGCTGCCGGCCGGAAAGAAGACAAAACGCGGATATTCCACAAGCGCGGATATACTCGAAAAGATAGCTGACAAGCATGAAATTGTTCCGGCGATTCTGGAATACAGGACTCTTGCAAAGCTCAAGAGTACATATGTCGATGGGCTGATTCCGCTCATAAACGGTGCAGACGGAAAGGTGCATGCGCACTTTAATCAGACAGTGACAACGACAGGCCGTATCAGCTGTACCGAGCCGAATCTGCAGAATATACCTGTAAGGCAGGAGCTGGGAAGGAGCCTCAGGAAAGCATTTGTTCCGGATTCGGAGGAATGTGTTCTGCTGAGTGCCGACTATTCTCAGATTGAGCTGAGGGTGCTGGCTCATATGTCGCAGGATCCGGCGCTGATCGATGCATTTAACCGGGGAGAGGACATACATCGTGCTACGGCTGCCAATGTGCTGGGCGTTCCCGAATCAGAGATCACAATAGAAGAGAGAAGCAGAGCAAAGGCTGTCAATTTCGGCGTGATATACGGAATGAGCAGCTTCGGGCTTTCGTCTGAGCTGGGAATCACGAGAAAAGAAGCGGACGACTACATCAAGACATATTTCAGCAAGCATACTGCTGTGAAAGATTTCATGGATGCACAGGTGGAATTCTGCAGAGAAAACGGATATGTGACAACCATGATGGGCAGAAAGCGTTTTATCAAAGAAATAAAAGCATCAGGGCGTATGCTGAGACAGGTCGGAGAGCGCCTTGCGATGAACACACCTATACAGGGAAGTGCAGCGGATATTATAAAGCTCGCGATGATTAAGGTGTACAATGCGCTGAAGGGGCGGGGACTCAAATCGGATCTGATACTGCAGGTGCACGATGAGCTGCTTATCAACACGTACAGGGATGAGCGTGAGGAGGTTGAAAAGCTGCTTGTTGAAAATATGGAGTCTGCATATCAGATGACGGTAGAGCTGAAGGCAGCGCTTAACGAGGGAACGAACTGGTACGAGCTGAAGTAAAAGTCTGTTAAAAGTGATCTGCACATATCAGCATATGTGAGCAGACTGCATGAGGAGAGACGGAAATGGTTAAGGTATTAGGACTTACGGGCGGCATAGGGACCGGTAAATCAACTGCCGCTGAGTTTTTCAGGAACAATAATTTTGCACATATAGATGCAGATCAGATTTCGAGGAATCTTACGGCTGACGGCAGCAGTATACTGCCGGTGCTTGACGAGTTGTTCGGGCCGAATGGAGAATTCGGAGACGGCAGGACCGAGATTCTCGATGAAAACGGCAATCTGATACGAAAAGCGATGGCTGCAGTGGTGTTTTCGGAGAAAAAAAGAAGGCAGCGTCTCAATGAGCTGATGTTTGAGGAAATAATCGGAGAAACGGATCGTCTGATTGAAAGGTACAAGTCTCAGCCGGAAGAAGAAATCGCCGGAATACTCATAGATGCTCCTCTGCTGTTTGAAGCGGGGCTTGACGACCGATGCGACAAAACCCTTCTGCTTACGGCAGATATCGACGTCCGTTTAAAAAGAGTATGCCTGAGGGACAATGCGACTGAAGAAGAGGTGATGAACCGAATCAGGAATCAACTCAGTGATGACGAGAAAATAAAACTGGCCGATGCAGTCATTGATAATTCGGATGGAATAGACGAGCTGTTTGCAAAGCTGCAGGCTTTTCTTGATGAACTGGGAGAAAGTGAAAGATCAGTGAATGAAACCTATGACCTAAAATAATGTAATGCCTGTTGAGGAGCGATGCAGAAAAAGTGATATAACTCTGACAAAACAAAAGTATCAGAAACTGCGAAGGATAATCGGTTTCTGATACTTTTTTCAGTATAACATATAATTAAAAAAGAAATTTTATTTCCTGATATATGCCAAGCGCCAGTCAACAGAATACGATTTTTACCAGAATCAATCGTTTGAAAAATATTTTATGCGCAGGCTCTTGTTCAGGAGTTTTGTCGGGCTTTTTATCGGGTCTTCTGCCGGACTTTTTACCAGGCTTTCTCATACAGCATTATGATATCTTCAAGAGTATCAGGAGTTATTCGCGGATTTGCGCCTGTATTGATATCGTTATATGCCGCCTTAGCAAGCTTTGGAATTGCAGATTTTTCTACGCCTGTATCTGCAATGCTGCCGATGCCTACATCTTTTGATAGCTTCTTTACAGCTGCAACCGCTTTCTCTGCTGCCTCTATAACAGAAAGACCGTCGATGTTTTCACCCATCATTACAGCTATATCTGCAAATCTCTGAGGATTTGAGATAATATTGTATTCCATTACATAAGGCAGTATCATAGCGTTGGCCACGCCGTGAGGAATATTATATATGGCACCCAGCTGATGAGCAAGAGAATGTACCAGTCCAAGGCCGGCATTTGTGAATGACATACCTGCCAGTGCCGATCCGAGCAGCATATCGCCTCTTGCATCGATGTTTGTGCCGTTGGCAACTGCCTGTCTGAGGCTTCCTGCAATCAGACGAATCGCCTTTTCACTTGTCATATCAGACATAGGAGAAGCTTTCTCTTCTCTTACCACATAACATTCAATCGCATGGGTCAGTGCATCCATTCCGGTTGCTGCTGTCACTGCCGGAGGAAGTCCGACCGAAAGCTGCGGATCGAGTATAGCTACATCTGCATACGCAGTTTCGCCTGCGATAGTTGTTTTGTATTCCTGTTCAACAATTGTTATAACAGAGCACCAGGTTGCCTCTGAACCGGTACCTGCAGTTGTAGGTATTGCGATAAAGTAAGGCATTTTGATTTTCGGCGGCCACGATTTGCCTGTTACGATATCATAATCAACAGCTTTTCCTCCGTTTGTTATAACGAGACCTATGGCTTTGCCTGTATCCATTGCACTGCCTCCGCCTATTGCAACGATATTATCGGCATCAGCCGCGTGATAAGCAGCCAGACCTTCATCAACGGTAGCTTCTGTAGGATTAGGTATAACTCCATCAAATACAGCGTATTCGATGCCGGCAGCCTTAAGGCCTTCCTCTACAGGTTTTACAGCTCCCGCGCCGACAACGCCTTTGTCTGTTACAATAAGAGTCTTTTTCAGTCCCTTTTCTTTAATAAGTGTTCCTGTTTCTTCTGCTGCACCTGATTTGAATATGATTTTAAAAGGTGCCATCCACTGAAAATTATTCTTTGCCATTATTACTCCTCCTTTAGTACTTTTTATATTCCTGCTTTGCCGCGCCTGCATATGTTATCAGCAGTCCGGTTAACTTGTTACACGGAATACCAACGCAAATCGCGTGCCACAGAAATTAAAAAATTCATTAAAATATTCGGAATTATTGAAAATTAAATCTTTTTATCAATTTGGTTAATTATATTGAGTTGTTACAAGTATATCCCACATATGTTCTTAGTATGTATTAAATATGTATCATAAATGTGCCGAAAAATAATATCAGGCAGTTAATGCAGCTTATCGATACACATCGGAATGTAATGCAACATACAAGCTACATAAAAGCAACAACTATGAACAGAAGACAAACACTTTTGTTTTGAATTTTGCGTAAATTCAAAACGGGGATTACATAATAAAAAGATTGAAATTTCAAGAAAAATGCTGAGCACAGAAATTTATTCATAAAAATGCTGATGTATTGGCACGGTCATTGCTTTAGTATAGCGGTGAGTGCTCAAGTCAGAAATTGTTAATATCATTGTGAAAGGAGAACACGAAAATGAAAACAAGAGATTACATAAAGGAAGAATACAAGCTTTACATCGGCGGAGAATGGATTGAGGCTGAGGGAGGAAAGAAATTCACGTCCTTCTGTCCGGCAACGGGAGAGGAGATTGCTCAGGTGGCGAGTGCTTCACCGGCAGATATAGACAAGGCTGTAAAGGCTGCAGAAAAAGCTTTCGAAACATGGAAAGACACAAGCCCTCAGGAACGTGCAGCTCTGTTGAATAAAATTGCTGATGTTATCGATGAAAATCTCGATTATCTGGCTATGGTAGAGAGTATCGACAACGGTAAGGCTGTAAGAGAAACAACAACTATGGATATACCTCTCGGAGCCGATCATTTCAGATATTTTGCAGGAGCAATAAGAGCTGATGAGGGGCGTGCGGCAATGCTGGATAAGGATACAATGAGCATTATTCTCAGAGAACCGCTGGGAGTTGTAGGGCAGATAGTTCCTTGGAACTTCCCTTTCCTGATGGCGGCATGGAAAATAGCACCTGCTCTTGCAACAGGAAACACAATTGTTTTCAAGCCGTCTTCACCTACATCACTGAGCGTTCTGGCGCTTATGGAACTCATAAATGATTTCCTGCCTCCTGGACTTATCAATGTTGTAACGGGCAGTGGTTCTGTAGCAGGAAATGCTATCCTGCAGCATCCGGATATAAAAAAGCTGGCATTTACAGGATCTACTGAGGTCGGATATGATGTGGCAAAGGCTGCATCAGAGAAACTGATTCCGGCAACACTTGAACTTGGCGGTAAATCTGCGGACATCTTCTTTCCGGATATTAACTGGGATAAGGCTCTTGAAAATGCTGCGCTTGGCTGTCTGTGGAATTCCGGTCAGGTATGCTGTGCAGGATCGAGAATTCTTGTCCATGAGGATATATATGATGAATTTGTAGATCGTCTCAAGGTAGTGTTCGAGAATGTTAAGGTTGGCCTTCCGTGGGATCCGGAAACTATGATGGGCGCTGTTATCAGTGAAGAACAGATGAATAAGATACAGGGATATATTGAAGTTGGCAAGACAGAAGGTGCAAGACTTGTGACAGGCGGAGTACGTATGACTGAAGGCGGTCTGGGTAAAGGTTATTTCATAGCACCTACGATGTTTGCAGATGTAGATAACAGTATGAGAATTGCTCAGGAAGAGATTTTCGGACCTGTAGTGGTGGTTATTAAATTCAAGGATGAGGCTGATGCTGTAAGAATAGCAAATGACAGCGATTATGGTCTGGGCGGTGCCGTATGGACGCAGGATATCAACCGTGCAATCAGAGTGGCAAGAGCAGTTGAGACAGGAAGAATGTGGGTTAATGTATACGGCGCAACACCGGCTCACATCCCGTTCGGCGGATATAAGAAGTCGGGTCTGGGCAGAGAAACTCATCTGATGATGATGGATCACTACAGCAATGTCAAAAGTATTATGATAAGCATGACTGAGGAAAAAGCAGGATTGTATTAATCGTGTCCGCAATGGAATGTGTCATATCTGATACATGATATGTTTGATATATAACATACTGCTGCGTATGGTGAAGTAATTGATGCGTATCGTGGTAATGCTGATCTTTAACCTCTGAAAAAAGGAAAAGCCTGATGGCCTGTGTTTGAACCGGGGCAGCGGGCTTTTCTTTAATTATGAGAAATCTTGTACATGAATAGTGTATGTAGTAGAATTACAGTAATTCGAATATTGTTTCACGGTACAGAATGGGAGATGTGAGGTCTATGAAATCATCGGATATAAAAGCATATGAAAGAAAAATCTACAACGAGTGGAGCAATTTTATTTCAGGCAGAGACATAGACAGTAATATTGTGAGGCCGGAAATAGAGGAGGCGTGGAAAAGATGCAGAAGGTACGGTGTTGATCCTTTTAACGGTCAGTGCAGACAGATGCTTGAGGGAGATGAACTGGAGCAGTATCTTGAAGAAAAACATGACCTGCTGGAAACTGCAGAGCCTTTTCTCCAGAATCTCAACAAATTCTTTGAAGGTTTCGGATATCTGATAATGCTCACGGATGAAAAGGGCATAATACTTGAATTTTTTGGAGAAAATACGATGGAGAAAGACGCAGAACTTCTGAATTACAGAAAAGGCAGCTGCTGGATGGAGGAAAATGTGGGAACGACGTCTATCAGCATGGTCATGAACCTGAAACAACCTTATCAGATAACCGGTGCAGAACACTTCTGCTCTATGAGTCACAGATTCACATGTTCGGCAGCACCTGTGACAGATGCTGAGGGTAATATGATCGGCATACTGAATGTTTCAGGACCGAAATCATCTGTTCATAAGCATACTCTCGGAATGGTGGTGTCATGTGCCGAGTCAATGCATTATATGCTTATGCTGAAAAAACACAATGCAGATCTGAAGAAAGCGAATGATGAGATGATGAATATCTTCAGCACAGTTTCAGAGGCTATTGTGGTTATTGATGAGAACCGCATTATAGAACGTATAAACGATAAGGCGCGGGAGCTTGTAGGAAGGGACGATGTAATCGGGCAGAGCATTACCGATTATCTGTCGTGCAGCAGTGAAACACTGAGTCAGGCTGAAAAAATGGATTTTGTTTTCGAAAATCTGCCTATAGGTATGAAAAATCACGGCAAGCTGACACATTGCCTGATGACAAGCGCTGCGGTCGGTGAAGACGGCGGCCGAGGGAGGACGATAGTAATCAAGCCGATGGAGCAGATAAGAACCATGGCCCGCAAGGTTATGGCCGGAGGAGCACACATATCCTTTGATAATATCATCACACAGAATAATGGATTTGAGAATGTAATCAATCTTGCAAAGATGGCAGCTGAAGGAGATGCGAATGTGCTGCTTGAAGGCGAGAGCGGCACGGGCAAGGAGATGTTCGCCCAGGCAATACATAATTACAGCAACAGGAAGAACGAGGCTTTTGTAGCGGTCAACTGCGGTGCAATACCCAGGGAGCTTATAGCTAGTGAGTTGTTCGGATACGTGGATGGGGCATTTACAGGAGCTGCAAAAGGAGGAAGACCGGGAAAATTTGAACTGGCGGACAACGGCACACTTTTTCTTGATGAAATCGGAGATATGCCGCTGGAGCAGCAGATTGCGCTGCTTCGCGTTCTTCAGGAAAGAAAACTTGTAAGAATCGGCGGTGATAAAGAGATACCGGTTGATGTCAGGGTGATTTGTGCAAGTCATAAGTCTATTAAGGCTGAAGCGGCAAAAGGTAATTTTCGTGAAGATCTTTATTACAGACTGAATGTTATATTTATCAGAATTCCGCCGCTCAGAGAGCGTGTCAGTGACATAATGCTTTTATTCAGATATTTTATGGAGCAGAAGCTTACAGCGTTGAATAAGAATACTAAAAGCTGTCTGCCGGAGGCTGAGGAGCTTCTGGAAATGTACAATTGGCCCGGAAATATCAGAGAACTGCAGAATATAGTGGAACGTCTGGCATATACTTCTTCGGACGAAATGATAGGAATACAGGACTTGCCGGAGGAGATCAGAAATATCGATATTAATAAAGCGGAAGATTCAGATGAAGAAAGAGGAACTGTTTCTGCGGCAGCGAAGAAAGCGTATCAGGCGATAATGGAAACAGGGGAAAAAACGACAGATGAAATGATAAACCTCAGAACGGTGAGAGAAAAGACGGCAGCAATGGGAAGCAGTTTGGAGGAGGAAAACCTCAAAGAGTATATGATACGCTGCAACGGCAATGTTTCCGCTATTGCCAGAGAACTGGGAGTTGCCAGAAGCACGCTGTATCGAAGATTGAAAAAGTACGGACTTTATGAGAAAGAATAATAATAAAAAATTTTACGGGGAGGGAAACCTCCTTGTTTTTATTGTGTTCAGTGTGTTGCAGTGTTGTCCTGAATAAATGCGGAAAATGAGTCACAAATGTATCGGATGGGTGGATACAAAGGACAAATGCAACACAGTGATACATAATGACCACATGAATGCTACGCTGCACTGCATGAGTGATACATAAATGCAACATTAGTATTGTTCTGAATATGCCTCGCAATATAAATGGATTTTATGCTGAAAAGGTTGAAATTTCATTAAAGTGACGTTATACAGAAATTTATTTGGTAAAACCGCAGCGGTATTGGCATGGCTGTTGCTTTTAAAATAGATGAGTGCTCAAAGTTGGAAACTGTTAATAGGACAAAGGAGGATTTTGTTGTGAAGCGAAATACATTGTTACAGGAGTGTGTTGCGGAGTGTATAGGGGTTTTCATTATATTGTTTTTCGGAGCAGGCAGTGTAGCAGCTTTGATTTTCATGAAGAATTATGATTCGTTCTGGGAACTGAGCGTAATGTGGGGTCTGGCAGTGATGCTGGCGATATATATCACAGGGGGTGTCACAGGTGCTCATCTGAATCCGGCAGTGACCATAGGACTTGCTGCATTCAAAGGTTTCCCGGTCAAAAAAATCATACCGTATATCGTATCTCAGGCAGTCGGAGCTTTTCTGGGGGCAGCAGCAGTATATGGGATGTATTTCCGAAATTTTGCAGTATGGGAAAAAGCTGAAGGAATAGTAAGAGGAACTGCAGCCGGCAAAGCAGATGCAGCTATATTTTTCACATTCCCTCAGGATGGCCTTGGATATGTTCAAGCTTGTGTGGTCGAGCTGGCAATAACAGCAATGCTGATGATTGTCATATTGGCTGCCACAGACGAATATAATCCGGCGAGACCGACGCCCGGAATGGCGGCTTTCATAATAGGAATAGCGATAGCTGTTATCGGAGGCACATTCGGAGGGCTTACCGGATTCGCACTTAATCCTGCCAGAGATTTCGGACCGAGAATATTTGCTGTGCTGGCAGGATGGGGAGATACAGCATTGCCGGGACCATCCGGATATTTCTGGGTCCCTATAGTCGGCCCGATACTCGGAGGTCTGACCGGAGGCTTTGTATATCAGAAACTGATACACAGCGTATTTGTAAACAGAGAGATTGAAGCAGAAACAGTCGGTGAAACCAGAAAAAAGGAAAATCTAAAAAAAGTATTTAAGGAGGTAAACTGAAATGAGTGAAAAAAGACATCTTTCAGAAAACTGGAACAAACCGTACGATGTACTGGTACACGAATTTGAACCGAGTGCAAGAACAAAGAAAAATATTGACTGCATACTTTCCTACGAAAGTGAGATAGACCCCGAGCGTGCGATGATTGTTACAGAGTCGTACAAGGAAACCGAAAATGAGCCGATAATGATAAGAAGAGCAAAGGCATTTAAAAAAATCGTGTCGGAGAAAAGCATATATATAAAGCCTGATGAGCTGATTGTCGGCAATCTGGCATTCAAGCCGATGTGTTCAATGATATATCCTGAATATTCATTCGAATGGGTTATTGATGAGATGGAAAACAAACCGTTCGATCAGAGAAAACTGGAGCCTTATAAAATTACAGAGGAAACTAAGGAGAAACTCAGAAGTATTAAAGATTACTGGAAGAATTCGACACTTTGTGACAGATCTCTGAGCCTGTTTCCGGAGGAAGTCAGAAAAGCAAGGGCAGTAAATGTATTTGATGTAGCCAATTATCTGACAGGAGGAGTCGGTCACTATACATGTGCATATGACAAACTTCTGACACGAGGTTTTGATTCAATAAAGGATGAAATAATCTGCCGCAGGGATAATCTGGATAAATCAGATATCAGCTATGCGGATAAAGAGATTTTTTATGAGGCCTGCATTATAGAAATTGAAGCAATGGAAATATTTGCGGGAAGATATGCGGATAAACTCAGAGCAATGGCAGCAGAAGAAAAGGATCTTCAGAGAAAATGGGAACTGGAGGAGATGGAAAAAAACTGCAGGAAAGTGCCGATGCGAGCCGCTGAAACATTATGGGAAGCACTTCAGTCATTCTGGTTTATTCAGGTGGCTCTTCAGATAGAATCAAACGGACATTCGATATCACCGGGAAGATTTGATCAGTATATGTATCCGTTCTACAGAAAAGATATTGACGATGGGACACTTACAATGAGAGACGCACAGGAGCTTCTGGATGATCTCTGGGTAAAGTTCGCAGAGACAGAGAAAATCAAGGATGAAGCAACTACAAAGTGTTTTGCAGGTGCATGCAAATCGCAGAACCTGCAGTCCGGAGGCGTGACCAGAGACGGTCGGGATGCCACAAATGAACTGTCATATATGATACTTAACTCTATGGGAAGAACAAAGCAGCCTGAGCCGGCAATGTCTGTAAGAATGTCTGTGAAAAATCCGGACAGTCTGTGGGAAAAGGCAATTGAGGTAAATAAGCTGGGACTGGGAATGCCTGCTTTTTACAATGATGAGGTTACTGTACAGATGCTTCTTAACCGAGGCGTGAAGCTGGAGGATGCAAGAGATTTCAGTATAGTCGGATGTGTTGAGCCAGATGTTCCAGGCAAGACATATGCATGGCATGATTCGGGATTCTTCAATTTGGCAAAATGTCTGGAACTGGCTGTAAATGACGGATATCCAATGGATCCGGAATACAGAAAGTACGGCAGAGCAGGGATGCCGACAGGTACACTGCGGGACATGAATTCCATTGATGATGTAAAAGATGCATATGAGAAGCAGGTCAGATATTTTGCGGATTTAATCTGTCTGGCAAATAATATTGAGGACAGGGTACATATGGAAATGTCTCCGGTTATGCTGCCGTCGATGTTGATTGATCCGTGTCTTGAAACAGGCATTGAAGTTTCACACGGCGGTGCTGAATATAATTTTACCGGACCTCAGGGCATAGGTATTGCTAATGTGGCGGACTCAATGGCGGCAATAGATACGCTGGTTTTCAGAGAAAAAACTGTAACAGGTGCAGAACTTCTCGAAGCTATGCTGGATAACTGGGAAGGGCATGAAATACTGCAGAAAAGGGCAGAAAACTGCCCGCACTTCGGCAATGATGACGATTATGTCGACGAGTTCGGCCATTTTGCAGCATATACATACTGCAGGGCAATTGAAGGACGTCCGAATCCGCGCGGCGGAATCTTCCAGCCGGGGCTGTATCCGGTATCGGCAAATGTTCCTTTTGGGGAAACCACTTGGGCAAGCGCAGACGGCAGGAAAGCGGGCGTGGCTATAGCTGACGGCATATCACCGGTACATGGCAGAGATGTCAACGGACCGACAGCTGCGCTCAAATCTGTTGCAAAAATAGACCACGTTATAGCCTCAAACGGCACGCTGCTGAATCAGAAGTACCATCCGAATGCTTTGAAGGGAAAGGAAGGCGATGACAAGTTCATGAATGCAATGAAGGTATACTTTGATAATGGCGGTTTCCATAATCAGATAAATGTTGTAAGTGCAGACACGTTGAGAGATGCACAGCAGCATCCTGAGAATTACAAGAGCCTTGTTGTCAGAGTGGCAGGATACAGTGCATTTTTTACAAGACTGGGTCCGGGGCTGCAGAATGATATAATAGAACGTACAGAATTCACGCAGTAATATTGACTGCGCAATACTGGATACTTCAGGAGGCGATGAACCGCAGGAGTCCGGCGGCGGGCTTCGGTACAGGAGAAATCGGATAAGATTAAATCTTCAGATGTAATATGAAAACCTGAAGAACAATGATATACAGCTTTAAGTAATGATTTAAAGCTTGAAATTAATGAGCAGAATTAAGGAGATAAAGCAAGATGAAGGGCTTTGTATTTGATATGCAGCATTTTTCGGTACATGACGGACCGGGAATACGTACCGTGGTATTTCTGAACGGGTGTCCGCTTTCATGCAAATGGTGCGCCAATCCTGAGTCACAGGGTATGTCGAACAAAATACTGGTGCTGGATGCGGAGTGCATAGGAATGGATAAATGCGGGCTTTGCAGAAAATCTTGTCCGCAGCAATGTATTTCAGCGGATTCAGAGAATGGATATGTGCATGTAAACCGTCAGATGTGTACTGGGTGCGGCAGATGTGTCAATGCATGCCCGGGAACGGCTCTGAATAATACGCTGACGGAAAGAAGTGTTGATGATGTTGTGAAATATGTCATGAAGGATGAAGCTTATTACAGGCAAAGCGGAGGAGGAGTGACAATATCCGGAGGCGAGCCGCTGTATCAGTATGACTTTGCCATGGAACTCCTCAGGACGTTCAAGAAGCGGGGACTTCACACAGCAGCGGAGACAACAGGATGCTGCGATACGGAAAGGTTTATGCAGGCAGCGGAATTCATCGACTATTTCATGGTTGATATCAAACATATGGATTCCGGTGTTCATAAACAGTATACAGGAATCGGCAACGAACTTATTCTTGAAAATATCAAGGTGCTTGGAAAAACCGGAAAACCTATGGAAATCAGGGTTCCTTTGATTCCGGGTATAAACGATTCATCGGGAAACCTGCGGGAAACAGCAGATTTTATAAGTAAATATGCAGCAGGTGCGAATGTGACTCTTCTCCTTTATCACAGGCTTGGTAATGCCAAACATGAGCAGATGGGTCAGGAACCGCCGCTTAAAGATTTAGAACCTATACATACAAGGATTCATCCGGAGTATGTGGAGGAGCGTCAGAAAATCTTCAAAGAAAAGGGAATAGATGCTGTCTGCTGACAACTGCAGCGGCAAGCCCTCGGCCGTCGCCGGGAAACCGGGACGGCTTGGAGCACGCTGTTTAGAGAAGCGGACTTGAAGTGGGATGTAATGAGAAATGAAAGGGTAACTGCTTTATATGGAAGAAAGAAGCAGAATAATTAAAAGTGCAGGAACAAGAGGTACAGAAATGGAAAATTTATCGAATGTATTGGTTGCTCCCGGCAGATATGTACAGGGCCGCGGCGCGATATATGAACTGGGAAAACATATAAAAAATATGGGAGGACACAAGGCGCTTGTTGTCGGAGGCAGAAGAGGTCTTGCTGCAACAAGAAATGCCCGTGAAAAGAGTTTTGCACAGTACGGAATCGAACAGATTGAGGAACTGTTCTGCGGAGAAAGCACGCAGAAAGAACTGGAGCGACTTACGAAAATATGTGTGAAAAACGGATGTGATACCGTTATAGGAAGCGGAGGCGGAAAGGTGCTGGATATAATAAAGTGCGTAGGTGAGGAGTCGGATGCACGGCTTACGGTTACAGCTCCGACGGTGGCATCCAATGATTCACCGACAAGCGCGCTTGGTCTTATTTACAGTGAGGATCATGTCTTTGAAAGGTTCTACATACCATCTAAAAATCCGGATATTGTCATTGCAGATTCAGAGATAATATGCAGGGCGCCGGTTCGAACTCTTGTGGCAGGAATGGGTGATGCTCTCGCTACATGGCTTGAGGCAGATGCATGTTACAGAAATCATGCTCTTAATTTTCCGGGAGGACACATCACAAGGACAGCTATGGCGTGCGCAAGGCTCTGTTACGATACACTGATGCGATATGGCGCAGAAGCCAAGCTTGCTAATGAGATGCAGGTGGTGACTCCGGCACTGGATGCAGTTATAGAGGCTAATGTTCTTCTGTCCGGTATGGGCTGGGAAAGTGGTGGTCTTGCAGCTGCGCATGCACTGCAGGACGGCTTCACTAATATTCCGGAAATTCATGATATGCTTCATGGAGAAAAAGTGGGTTTTCTTTGTCTTGTACAGGTAGTGCTGGATGACAGACCTATTGAAATAATGAAACAGGTTTTCGAATTTGCACAGAAAATAGGTCTTCCTATGACACTTCAAGATCTGGGATGCGGCAGCGTGAGCAGAGATGTTCTGATGGAAGCAATCAGAATTTCCTGTACGCCTGATGAAAGTATTCACAATCTGGGATTTACTGTTACAGAAGAAGAAGTGTATGATGCAGTAATAGCAGCAGATGCCATAGGAAAGAAAATGAAGAAGGGTGAAAAAGTATTTTAGACTTCCATAAATATCAATAAACAGATGTGCACGATGAAATCGTTCGGCAGATCTCCGCATTAGATTAGGCAAAGGGAACAGAAACGGCTATGTTTACCTTCGTAACAGAATGGTTTTCAGAAGCTGCAGGCCCCTGTCGGATATAAGCCGGTTTGAATACTTTTCCGGCTTATATCCTGGGATAAAAGGCAGCGCGGAAAGCAGATGAAACCCGGTGCCTGAAATCAGGTCAACAAGTCAAGTGATGCTCAGATAATGAAATCGGGCTGAGTAAATTCCACCGCGCCGCAAAGGGGACAGCATTTATTTTTAAAATTGACTCTTGATGAAAAAACTTCAAATTAATTTTAAAAAGGTGTTGACAAACCACGCGTAAGTGAGTACAATGTAAAGGTAGCGTTGAGAAACACGAAAAAACAAATCAGATATGCGGCCTTGGCGGAATAGGCAGACGCGCACGTTTGAGGGGCGTGTGGGAGACCGTACCGGTTCAAGTCCGGTAGGCCGCACCATTGAAAAATCCGAACTTATTATTCAGATGAGTTCGGATTTTTTAATGTATAAAGAACCCACGCGTCTAATGCAGGAATCCTTTTGATTCTTTTGAGAAAACCCTGTTTTAGACGCGGGGATTGCTTTTTTTATATGTATTCAGAATTGATACGGGTATTGTCCGGATGATACTTGGATATTATTAATTCCGGGCTCGGTATTGTTGATTTCCGGAGCCCGGAACATGAGGAAGGACTATACTGAAACCGGAATACAGTTACCGCATGAGGAAATCAGCTGCCGCGCGATTAAAATTCAGTTATCGCATGAGGAGTTAATCTGCCGCGCGGTCGAAATCAAGTCTTTGCCGGGTTCCGGTTTCAGTATTATAAATGTTGAATATAATGATTGAATATCATTTGTGAATTCCGAGGAATATTTTTCAGTTGGTTTTTTAAAAACCTGAGGCATTAAAGCCCGCTGTCGCCGTAGTTCGAAAGGACTCTGGCAGACGGATCGTTTACATCACAGCCGTCCCATGATGCATTCGGCATCCAGAAGCCGGCAATCATTTCAGCCTGGCCGGGGTAGTATTTCTCGAAGATTTCTCTGTAAAGCAGTGACTCCTTTGTAAAAGGCGCCGCATACGTATATCGAGCGGATTTTACAGCAAATTCCTCATCGCTGTAAATTTTTTCGGCATATTCCTTGAGATAATCAACCATCGAATG